>JBGCFK010000528.1:0-4377 GCA_045106875.1 Paracoccaceae bacterium
TCCTCTTACCTGTCCAGCCTGTCGGATTTATCCAGAGTTGGCCCTTTTGGCGGTCTGGTGGCCATGGCTGAAGGCATGGAACACTTTGCACCGAAACCCGTGCGGGACGGTGCGCGCCGGGCACGAGAATTGGTCACCGGATTGGAAAGCCGCGGCACCTTTTTCGAAGAACTTGGGTTTGACTACATAGGCCCCATCGACGGGCATAACATGGAGCAGTTGCTCAGTGTCTTGCGGGGTGCCAAAGCGCGGGCAACCGGGCCGGTTCTGATCCATTGCTGTACGGTCAAGGGAAAGGGATACGCGCCAGCGGAAGGCTCAGCTGACAAATATCACGGTGTTTCCAAATTTGATGTTGGCACCGGCGTGCAGGCCAAGGCCAAGGCCAACGCACCAAGTTACACCGGCGTTTTTGGTGATGCGCTGACGGCGGCAGCGGCAGAAGATCCAAGTATCGTTGCCATTACTGCGGCCATGCCGTCTGGTACAGGCGTCGACCGGATGGCTAAGCGGTTCCCCAACCGTGTTTTCGACGTCGGCATCGCGGAACAGCACGGGGTTACTTTTGCCGCTGGTATGGCCGCTTCCGGGCTCAAACCCTTCTGTGCAATCTACTCGACCTTTTTGCAGCGCGGTTATGATCAGGTGGTGCATGATGTGGCGCTGCAAGGGCTGCCGGTGCGCTTTGCCATTGATCGGGCCGGATTGGTCGGCGCGGATGGCGCGACCCACGCAGGCGCATTCGACATCGGGTATCTCGGCGCATTGCCGGGCATGGTCGTGATGGCCGCTGCAGACGAAGCCGAACTGGTGCATATGGTTGCCACCGCCGCAGCCCATGAAAGTGGGCCGATTGCGTTCCGCTATCCACGTGGCAACGGGACCGGGGTTGCACTGCCCGAACGCGGCGACGTGCTGGAAATCGGCAAGGGCCGGGTAATCAGTGAAGGATCTGGCGAAGTGGCGCTCTTGTCGCTGGGCACGATGCTTGGAGATTGCGAGGCGGCGGCGGTGAGCCTGCGCGCCGAGGGCGTGGAGGTCACAATAGCGGATGCGCGTTTCGCCAAACCGCTCGACATGGACTTGATTGCGCGACTGGCGCAAACGCATAAAGCGCTGATCACGGTCGAGCAGGGTGCCATGGGCGGATTTGGCGCCATGGTGCTGCAAGGCATGGCGCGTGAAGGATTGCTGGATCTGGGCTGCAAAGTCCGGACAATGTGCCTGCCGGATCGTTTCATCGATCAGGCCTCCCCGGCAGAAATGTATCGCGAAGCGGGGCTCGATACCGCTGGCATCGTGGCCGAGGTCTGCCGGGTTCTGGGTCGCGATCCGAAAGTGGTCAGCCTGCACGGCTAAAAGCTATGCGTTAAGGTCCTGCCAGCAAGGCAATACGTCTGTGGGCGCCGCTGTGGCCGCATGGACTGCTCGTGCAATCGCGCGCGTAAGGCAGAGTGCAGCCGCGTGGCCGACGATCATCGGATCAGCGATTGCGTCACCGTGAGACAGGCTGAAGACGATATCACCATCCTGCGGCGTATGAGCCGGCACACAAGCGCGTGCGATCCCGTCATGCGCCGCGACGGCCATGCGGTGGCATTGGCTTTTGGACAGCCGTGCGTCAGTCGCAACGATCGCGATCACGGTGTTCTGTGCTCCTTTGAAAGCGTTGTACTTCCGGCTTGTCAGGTCGAGACCTTGCCCAGCATTGGGATCCGGTCCCAACGCGCCGAACTCGCCTCCGATCTCGTAAGCGCCTGCATGGAAAAACCGATCTCCCGGGGTCGTTACACTACCTGTGGGGTTGGCCGCGACCAGCGCGCCGACGGTTGCGCCGCCTTCAATCTGTAAAGATGCGGATCCAAGGCCGCCTTTCAGCATAGCGGACAGCGCGCCGGTGCCAGCCCCTTCGGTGCCAAGCGCGAATGTCTCCGCAGCCGCGTCATAAGCTGCAGCACCAAGGGCATGAAAGGGGTTTTCGGCCCAGCCGTTTTCCTGCCCGTGATACAAGTCGAATAAAATTGCGCCGGGCACAATGGGTACGATTGCCCTTCCAGCTGGGTATCCGCGCCCCTTCGCACGCAAACGCTGGGCCACGCCTGAACAGGCATCGAGGCCAAAAGCCGACCCGCCCGAAAGCACCAGCGCATCCACTTTCTGGACGGTCTTGTCGGGGGCAAGCAGATCCGTCTCGCGGGTGCCGGGCGCGCCGCCCATGACATGGCAGGAGGCAGTAAACGCTGCATTCGCGGTTAATACAGTGGTGCCGGTGATAAGATCCGTGTTCTTGGAATTTCCCACCTTGAGCCCGGGGACATCGGTAATGAGGTTGCGTGGACCGGGGCGCATCATTTGCCGGGGTCTCCGAAGCCAATGACGCATCTGCCGCGAAGGTGTTCTTGGGTCACGGAAAACATTCTCAGAGGCGCGGTTTCGAGGCCGCGGTGGCTGGATCACCGGTATTCGGCTCGCCTTTTGGCTCGATGAGCAGAACATGGCATTCGCGTTCCGCCCGAGGACGGTGTGTGACGCCCTTGGGAACAACGAATAGCTCTCCCGCGCGGATGACGTGGGAGCTGTCTTCCAGATCCATGACCATTTCACCGGCCAGAACGAGAAAGAAATCATCCGTGGTTTCATGCATGTGGTAAGGAAATTCGCCTTGAAAGCGGACCACCATCACATCGTTGTCATTGTAATCCGCCACCACATGCGGATCCCAGTGCGATGTGAACGCACTGAGCTTTTCGGCGAGGTTGACCGGGGTCATATGCAGCGGCCTCCATCAACTTCCATGGCGACGCCGGTAATCATCGAAGCCTCGTCAGAGCACAGGTAACACGCGGCATTGCCTAAATCTTCAGGCGTGGAAAACCGGCCCAGGGGAATGGTAGCCAGAAACTTGGCGCGCATTTCTGGTGTGTCTTCGCCCATGAAGGACTTGAGAAGCGGAGTCTCCCCGGCTACCGGGTTGAGTGCGTTCACACGAATACCGTGGGACGCAAGTTCCACCGCCATGGCCTTGGTTGCGGTGATGAGCCAGCCTTTCGAGGCATTGTACCAGTTCAGACGCGGGCGCGGCGACACGCCTGCCGTCGAGGCTATATTGAGGATGCAGCCCGCTTTGCGTGCTTTCATCAGCGGCATAAGTACGCGGGAAGTCAGGTAAACCGACTTCATATTGACGGCCATGACCCTGTCGAAGTCTTCTTCGGAGACGTCTTCCAGTGCCGCCGGTAAGTGGGTTACGCCGGCATTGTTGATCATGATGTCGATATGACCCCAGGCGGCCTGAGCAGCGTCGACCATGGCTTTGACATCAGTGGCGTTGCTGACGTCCACGCGCTGAAACATGGCGGATTTACCAAGATCGAGTGCTACCGTGCGGGCGCCGGCTTCGTTTATGTCTGCAAGCAGCACCCTGCAGCCTTCGTCCACGAACTTGCGGGCGATCCCCGCGCCAAAACCCTGTCCGCCGCCGGTGCTAATGGCGGTTTTATCTCGCAATCGCATCTTTCCCCCCTCAGAGTTGGAACTTCAGGACAACTCGGTCATGCCCATCACTATCCGGCGTGGCCGGGGCATCGCGATGATGCTCAAATCCCTCCCGGAGCCAGAATTTCGTTGCGCGCGGATTGGCGCAAAGCACTGAAAGTTTCAGCATGTGGATCCCGCGCTCTTTTGCAAGTCTCTTGACGTCGGAAACCACTTTATGGCCGATACGTTGACTTCGGAAGGCCGGGTCCAGCAGCATCAGGCCGATCCACCAGTCGTCTGAATATTCATATCCCTGGGCTATGCAGATCATGCCCACCATCGCGGGCCCTTCCATCAGCCCGAAATGCAAAAGGCATTCCGGCCCCAAGTCGGGCGGCGCTGCGGTAAAGAAATCGTGGATGTAGCCGTCATCCGGGGCATGGCCGACCTCTAGCACCACATAATCCTGCGCGCGCATTGCCAGATCCAGCGCGTCCTGACTGTGGTCACGCTGATTCATTGCATGCAGCGCAATTTCATCCCGCATGGGTCCCGCCTTTCAGGCTTTTTCTTTCCGGCAATCGCGGTGCCGCTTCGATTAGTATTTTCGTGTAAGAGTGCTTCGGATTGGTAAACACCTGTTCCGTGGGCCCCTGCTCAACGATTTTGCCTGCCTGCATCACCATAACACGGTCTGTTACGGAACGCACAACGCTCAGATCATGCGAAATAAAAAGGTAAGTCAGCCCGTGACTGCGGCACAAGTCAGCCAGCAGATCTAGGATCTGGGCACGAACGGAGACGTCGAGCGCTGACACAGCCTCGTCAAGGATGATCAGATCAGGTCGGATAATGAGCGCGCGAGCAATTGCGATGCGTTGGCGCTGCCCCCCGGAAAAC
>JBGCFK010000529.1:0-3048 GCA_045106875.1 Paracoccaceae bacterium
GGGTACTACAGCTATATGTGGTCCGAGGTGATGGACGCGGACGCATTCCAGGCTTTTGAGGAAACCGGGAATGTCTTCGATCCGGCGACAGCACAGCGTCTGCACGATCAGGTTTACGCGGCCGGTGCGCGTGAGACGCCAGAGGATGCATACACTGGCTTCCGGGGCAGCTTGCCCGCGGTTGGTGCGCTGTTGCAGGGCAGGGGGCTCGTCCCCGACGCTGCCTGACTGCGGCGCTGTTCGATGGCATCAAGGGGTGCGGCCAGCGCCCCGTGAAGCCTTCAACGCGCCCAGTGCTGTCGTGATGGCCGCTACATAGTAGATACCCAGACCAATCAGCGTCGGAGTGGAGTAACTGACACGGCCCTCGGCCATCTGGAGCGCGAAAATGAAGAAGGGGCCAAGCGCCGTGATCGCGCTGATCGTCAGTGTCGAGAGATGGCTGACGGCCTGTTGCAGCGCGTAAAGAGGTGGGACAATTAGGAGCAGCCCAAGCGCCACGATAACGGCCAGCTCGGACCAGGGCACAGCTTCCTTGGCGTCAAAGCCCATAGCCGCCAGCGTGCCTGCGGTGAGCACGTAGAGCGGAAAACGCAACCCAAACAGCGCACCGGGTTTGACGCCCGCCCGGTCAATGCGTTGGCAGAGGATCAGGAGCCAGGTAAAAAGAGCGCCCTCGGTCAAGGCCAACAGAGCGCCCAGCGTGGCCATGCCTGCGCCGCCACGCGTGAACCCGGACGCGCCGAAGGTCGTGATCAACAACAGATAAACCAGCGCGGCCCCGATCAGCGTGTTGCCGATAGCCTCCATCCGGTTGCGCATCGCCTCGCCTTCGGGGATGCCGAGCTGGTGTGCAGCCCAGGCGGCCAGCGGCATGGCACCTGCGCCCAGCGCGTAGGCAACAGCAGGCTCTATAAGTTGCACGGCCATCAGGAACATCAACCAACTGAGCAACGCGGTCACATTGATGGCCAGCAGCAGCCAAGGCATCGAAAATGCCCGCTGCAGTTGCGAGCTGCGATAGACTGCTGTCCAGCCGACAAACGCTGCTACGGTAGTTCCAAGCACCAACGCGCCGAAGAGCACCGAACTGACCCGCTGAAAGACATTACCAAAGAAGACGAACTGGATTGCTTCGAGCAGGACAAACGCAAAGGCCCAGACAAGGCCAACGCGCGCTGTCATCTCAAGGCCCCGGGACGATGGGAAACATGGAGGTGGGCTTGACGCCCACCTCTGGGCCTAGGCACGAGGATCAGATCACGCTGCGAACTGATCCAGTGTCTTGCGGATCTTGTCGGTAATCTCGTCGATATGCGCCTTCTCGGAGATGAAGGCAGGTGCGACGATGGCCACATCGCCGGTGAACTTGACGTGCGCACCATTCCAGAACAGCGCTTTCTGCATCTCCTGCCCACGGAACCCCGGCTTGCCTTCCTGAGCATGCACCTCGACCCCGGACATCATGCCGATGTTGCGAACATCCATGACCAACTCGTGATCCCGAAGGCTCATCATCGCCTCGTTGAAGTAGGGGATCATGTCTGCCGCCCGCTCCATCAGGCCCTCCTTGGCGTACACATCCAGCGCGGCATTGCCCGCTGCACATGCCGCTGGATGGGCGGAGTAGGTGTAGCCGTGAAAGAACTCGATCGCGTTCTCGGGCGCTGCATCGGTCACTGTCTCGTAGACTTCGTCCTTGCACCCAACCGCTCCCATTGGGATCGAGCCGTTGGTCAGGGCCTTGGCCATCGTGCAGATGTCCGGTGTGACGTTCCAAAGCTGACTGGCGAACGGCGCGCCGAGGCGACCAAAGCCGGCGATGACCTCGTCGAAAACCAGCAGAATGCCGTGTGCATCGCAGATCTGGCGCAGGCGCTCGAGATAACCCTTGGGTGGCACCAGCGTTCCGGTCGAGCCTGCTACGGGTTCTACGAAAACAGCAGCAATGGTCGATCCGCCGTAAGTCGCGCAGTGACGCTCCAGATCGTTTGCAAGTTCGACACCGTCCAGCTCGGGCTGACCGTCGCAGAACATCTCCTTACCCGTGAACGTGTGACGTATGGTGACGATGTTGGGCATGGTCACGGGAAATGTTTCGCGGTTCTTGACCATACCAGCCAGCGAAACACCGCCCATGTTCACACCATGATATGCGCGCTCGCGGCTGACAAAACGCAGGCGCTGGCTTTCTCCACGCGCACGGTGGTAGGCCATGACCATCTTAAGCGCCGTATCGATGCTCTCCGAGCCGGAGTTGGTGAAGAAAACATGGTTCATGGGCTCAGGCAGCAAGTTCGCGACCTTGCGTGCCAACTCGAACGACCCGGGATGTCCCATTTGGAAGTGTGGTGTGTACGAGTTCTGCTTCAACTGCGCATAGACTGCCTCGGCAATCTCGGGGCGTGCATGACCCGCAGGCGAGCAAAACAGGGCAGAGGAGCCATCGATTACCGAGCCACCTTTGTGATCGGTATAGTACATGCCCTCGCCTTTGACGACGAGGCGTGGGTTTTCCTTGAAATCACGGTTGCCCGAGAACGGCATCCAGTGTTCTTCTAAGCTGTTCGCGCGGACGGCATCGCCGACGTTAAGATCGTGCATTTGGGCTCTCCGAATGTCAGGGGGCGGCGTCCAAAGTATACCGCCTGCGTCATGTCTACTGTCACCATAGACATGCAAATCTGTGGCGCAATAGGTCCAGAGTCGGTGCAATCGGAAACCACGCAGATAAAGCTCAATGCCTGCTTTAAGCTGACATCAGACCATCGTCATCGGCTTGCTTGTCGGCACGGGGCCAGATTTACGAGGGCAGCGGAGCGCCCTCGGGACGTTTATCCCATCAGCCCAACTGGCCTGTCAGCTTAGCTTGTGATCGTAGCGAGGTTACAACAGACATTCGAGCAGGCGCTTTGACCGACCGCTCTGCTGCCCCCCTGCTTTGGCGGCCTCGCACCGAAACCCTCGCTGGAGGCGCGCTGTATTGCGGCCGGCGGATCGCTCGGGTGCGCTCCAAAACGTTACGTTCGACTATGCTAAGGGATCGTA
>JBGCFK010000053.1:0-9555 GCA_045106875.1 Paracoccaceae bacterium
CGCCTTGCGGCGGATGTGAAAGTCGGGCCGTTTGCGCGGGCACGCGGGGGTACTGATCTCGCCACCGGCGTGCGTATCGGAAACTTTGTCGAGATGAAGAATGCGCACTTGGGCAGGGGAACCAAGGCAGGCCATCTGTCCTATCTTGGTGACGCTGTGCTGGGCGCGGGCGTAAACATCGGTGCGGGGACCATCACTTGCAACTACGATGGGGTCTCCAAGCATCAGACCAATATCGAGGATGGTGCTTTCATTGGGGTCAACACTGCCCTGATCGCGCCGGTCACGGTGGGTGCCGGGGCTTATGTCGGCACCGGTACGGTTGTGACCATGAATGTGCCTGCCGATGCGCTGGCGCTGGCACGGGTGCGCCAGACGAACAAGGAAGGCCGGGCGGCACGGCTACGTGACATGTTCGCCGAACGTGCCGACAAGAAGAATTCGTAACAAAACATAAACAGAGCAGAACAGGATTTCGGTCAGATGTGTGGGATTGTCGGCATTCTGGGCCAGCTGGACGCGGCCCCTCGGATTCTGGATGCGTTGAAGCGCCTTGAATATCGCGGCTATGACAGCGCTGGGCTGACCACGCTGCAAAGGGGCGCCTCAAACCGTCGCCGCGCAGTTGGCAAGCTGGCCGAACTGGTAAAGGTCGTGGCGGCCGAGCCTGTTCCAGGTAGTGTCGGAATAGGGCATACACGCTGGGCCACGCACGGCGCGCCCAATGTCACCAACGCGCATCCGCACACAGCCGGACCCGTGCATGTGGTTCACAATGGTATCATCGAGAATTTCCGCGAACTGCGCGCCGAGTTGGCCGCAGCCCAGGTCACCTTCCAGAGCGAGACCGACAGCGAGGTTGTGGCGCAGCTGACTGCCTTTCATATGAAGCAGGGCATGGCGCCGAAGGAGGCCGTGTTCGCGACATTGGACAAGATTGAAGGCGCGTTCGCGTTGGCGTTCCTTTTCGACGGTGAAGATGACCTGATGATCGCAGCCCGTCATGGCTCGCCCCTGGCTTTGGGTTGGGGTGATGACGAGATGTTCGTGGGCTCGGATGCATTGGCGCTCTCACCCATGACTTCGCAGATCACCTATCTTGAGGAAGGCGACCGCGCCGTCTTGACCCGCAAGGGCGCCGAGATCTTTGACAAGATCGGTAAACCCGTCAGGCGCGCGGTTAAGGCCGTGTCTCTCGACAGTTCCGTGGCAGACAAGGGCGAGTATCGCCACTTCATGCTGAAGGAAATGCACGAGCAGCCCACGGTTCTGGGCTATGTGCTGGGGCGCTATCTGAAAAGCGACCGTCAGAGCGTGAAGACACCGGTCGCGGATGTGGACTGGAACAAAATCAGCCGCTTGGTGATCGTTGCCTGCGGAACGGCCTCGCTGGCGGGGCATGTCGCGAAATACTGGTTCGAGCAGATGGCTGGCATTCCGGTTGAACTGGATGTGGCATCCGAGTTTCGGTACCGTCAGCCACCTTTGGATGGCACGGAAGCTGCGATCTTCATCAGCCAGTCAGGGGAAACAGCAGACACTCTGGCCGCGCTCAGGCATGTTGCGGACAAGGTGAGCCAGTCGATTGGCGTCGTGAACGTCGAGGAAAGCTCGATCGCGCGCGAGGTTGGCATTGTTGTGCCGACGCTGGCAGGCCGCGAGATTGGCGTTGCCTCGACCAAGGCGTTTACCTGCCAACTCATGACCCTGGCATGCATGGTGCTGGAAGTGGCGCGCGAGCGTGGTCGTATCGATGCGGCAGGGGAGAGCGCACTGATTGATGCGCTGTCGGAACTGCCGCGAATGATCGGCGACGTGCTCGCTGCCGAGAGCCATGTCGACACAATCAGTCAGGATATGGCGGCGGCGCGGGACATCCTGTATCTGGGCCGTGGCCCAATGTATGCAATTGCACTTGAGGGCGCGCTGAAGCTTAAAGAAATCAGTTATATACATGCGGAAGGTTATGCATCAGGCGAGCTGAAGCATGGCCCTATCGCGCTGATTGACGAGCATGTTCCGGTTGTGGTGATGGCCCCGCGCGACGCTCTTTTCGACAAGACGATCTCGAACATGCAGGAGGTCATGGCGCGGGGTGGCAAGGTCGTTCTGGTCTCGGACCGGGACGGATTGATTGAGGCGGGAGAAGGCGTCTGGCACCGGATCGAGTTGCCCACTGTGAACCCGTTTGCAGCGCCCATCCTGTATGCGCTGCCAGCACAGCAACTCGCTTATTTCACTGCGCTCGCGAAGGGCACGGACGTTGATCAGCCGCGCAATCTGGCAAAATCGGTGACAGTGGAATAGCGCGCTTTCGCAATGCTTTGGCATCCGCTTGCCGTTCCAGATTGTAGCCATGCGAAAATGTGACCATGTCTGGCATGGATCGGGGCATTCGCTACTCGCCTTGGTACCGGGATTCAGGTACTATGCCGTAAAAAGAGAGCAGTCCCCCGAACATAACGGAGAGGTGTTGAGATGAGACGAACCCTGGCGCTGTTGGCGCTTGGCCTGCTGGCCGCATGTGCGCCGCAGAAAAAAGCTCAGGTGGAGGCAGACCTTAGCAAGCAGCTTAGCCCGGGTTGCTATACCGTGGATCTCTTCGATCCCTATCGGCTGGAGTATCCGGAAGCTGGCGTCTCCCCCAAAGATCTCGGCTTTCTTGGCGTCTGGCAGAACGGGGCCTGGGACGGTGACTGGTGCCATGACCTGTATATCACGCGCGTATCCGCGGACGGCTCGGTCGAACTTCTGGACGCCTATGGTCCAAGTGCAAGGTTCGGCCACGAAGCGACAGTCTATCGGCGCAAGGGCAGGATATCCGACGGCGTCCTGACGTTCATCAGCCATAAGCAGACCCCTGTCAGTTATCGTCTTGTCGGCGACTATCTGGTGGGTCAGCGCAAGGGCCTGTTTGGCGTGATCGACATCACCATGAGCCGCACAGACCGTGTGGCGGTTGTGCCGGTGCCACCGCGCAAGCCGGTGCGCTCCTGATCTTGCCTGCGACCGTCGGGCCGGTTGCCGGTCCGGCGCAGGAAGACTAGATCTCCGCCCGGACACCGGAGCGGGAAGCATGAGCAAGCGATCAGTATTCGAGGATGTGGCAGGACCTGCGGCGGCGCCCGTGCCTGCGGGCGCAAGCCGCGATACCAGCCGCACTGGGATTTTCATCTGGCTCATGATCCTGGGCCTTCTCGTAGTCGTAATGGTCTTGGTGGGCGGCGCCACCAGATTGACAGATTCCGGACTGTCCATCACCGAATGGGCCCCTGTCATGGGTGCGTTGCCGCCGCTCTCCGTTGCGGACTGGGACGCGGCTTTCGCGGCCTACAAGACCACGACCGAGTTTCAGGAACAGAACGCCTGGATGACGCTTGCGGACTTCAAACCGATCTATTGGTGGGAATGGGGGCATCGGCTCCTTGGTCGTCTCATCGGTGTTGTCTGGCTGGTCGGCTTCCTATGGTTCCTTCTGCGCCGTCGTATCCCCGAGCGTTGGACCGGCAGATTGCTGCTGCTGGGCTTGCTTGGCGGCCTGCAAGGCGCGATCGGGTGGTGGATGGTCGCCTCAGGACTGACCGACAGACTGGACGTGGCACCTTACCGGTTGGCGGTGCATCTGGGCCTTGCCTTCTTCATATTTGCGCTGATCCTGTGGTACGCCCTGCGCATTCGGCGTGATCCTGCCGAAACGCTGGAGCGTCGCCGCCGCAGGATCGTGCCGCTTATGGGTTGGTCGTCACTGATGATCGTGCTGGTCTTCGTCCAGATCCTGTCCGGCGCACTGGTCGCCGGTCTTGATGCGGGGCGCGGTCATGTGGACTGGCCACTGATGCAGGGTCAGTTCTTCCCCGCCGAGGCTTTGGACATGCAGCCGGTGTGGCTCAACATCTTCGAGAACCCTGCACTGGCGCAGTTTGACCACCGGATGATCGCCTATGTTATATTTTTGGTAACCATTGCGTTCGTGATCCGCAGCTTCTGTGTGGCGCATGCCAAGGTGCGTGTCTGGGTTCGCCGGGTTGGCGTGATCGTGCTTGCGCAAATGGTGCTGGGGATCGTGACGGTCATGAATGCAGCGCCGCTGGGTCTGGCCCTCGGCCATCAGGCGCTGGCGCTGCTTCTGGTCGGCGCGCTCATCCACGCGCGGTTCGAGATCGCATATCCGGGCGCTCAGAAGATCTCGGCCTGACGCCGGATAAGCCCAGTCTACTGATCCCAGTCCGGCGCACGCTTGTCCAGGAAAGCCTGAACGCCCTCGGCGGTATCCGGATGCAGCATGTTCTCGGCAATTACCCGGGCAGTATGGCCGTAGGCGGCGTCCGTAGACATTTCCAACTGCTCATAGAAGGCGCGTTTGCCGACCTTGACTGCCGAGCCAAGCTTGGCAGCAACAGTCCCGGCCAGCGCCTGCGTTTCGTTTTCCAGTTCTGCAACCGACGTCACCCGGTTCACCAAACCCATGTCACGCGCGCGTGACGCGTCGAGGAAATCCCCCGTCGAAAGCAATTCGAACGCATGCTTGCGCGGGATGTTCCGCGACAGAGCCACCATCGGCGTCGAACAAAAGAGCCCGATGTTCACACCGTTGACGCCAAACCGCGTGTCCTCTGCCGCAACAGCCATGTCGCAGCTTGCCACCAGCTGGCAGCCCGCTGCCGCAGCCATGCCGTGGACCTGCGCGATCACCGGTTGAGGCATGCGTGGCAGTGTTGTCATTAGCCGGGTGCATTGGGCAAAGAGCGCCATATAATAAGCGCGTCCACCATCCGGCCCCTGCCGGTGCGACTGCATCTGGCCCAGATCATGGCCCGCACAAAATCCTTTGCCAGCGCCCTTCAGCACGACCACCCGCACGTTTGGATCCACTGAGATCGCATCAAGTGTATCCTGCAGCGCTGTCATCAGTTCCTCTGACAGCGCGTTCAGCTTCTCGGGCCGGTTCAGCGTCAACGCCGCTATGGCGTCTTTGTCCTCGCGCAACAGGATCTCGGTCATGAACTGTCCTCCGGCCATGATCTTCCCGGCCTTGCAAGGCCGCGTGTGATAAGCGATGGCATACCGAAACCGTCGCAACGAGGAAAGAGGGCAGGGTATGCGCGAACCGGTGCTGACAGCGACAGAGGTCATGGCTTTTGTCGATGATATCTTCCCACAGCAGAAGGGCGTGTTCCGGCTGACCGAGATGACCTCGATGTTTGCGGTTGTGCGCCAGACAATTGACGACGCACATTTGCGTCCGGGTGGCACAGTGTCGGGGCCGACCATGTTCACAATTGCCGATTGTAGCTTCTACATGGCAGTGATCGGGATGATCGGACGCGAGGCACTGACAGTGACCACGAACCTCAACATCAACTTCCTGCGCAAGCCCCCAGTGGCGGATCTGAGGGCCGAGGCGCGGATCCTGAAGCTTGGCCGATTGCTGGCCACTGGGGATGTCACCGTGTACTCGGAAGGCACGGACCAGCCCGTGGCTCACGCCACCACCACCTACGCGATCCCGCCGAAATAGATGCGCTGGATCTGGCGGACAATCAGGGCTGCTGGTCTTATTGCCAGCCTTTTGTTTGTCCTGCACCTTGTGACCATGGCAAGAAACAGTGACTTTGATCTCATGACGACGCCCACGCAGGGCATTCCGATCTGGGTTGTTGACCATGGTTATCACTCAGGCCTGATAGTCTCGAACGCGAAGTTGATGCGCGCCGCTTTGGAGCTGGGGCGACAGGACCCTGCCGCTGCTGCGAGACTTCGCTGGCTGGCAAGTCGATATCCCGATGCTGAGTGGATCGAAATCGGTTGGGGTGACGCAGCCTTTTACCAGCAGACCCCCGGTATCGGGGATGTAGACCCTTGGCTTGCATTGAGGGCGCTGTTCTGGCCAACCGAAGCTGTGTTGCAGGTTGTCCCGGGGTGGGGTGCGCCTGAGGAAGGGTTTCCGGGCTCTGAAACGCTGCGTATTGGTGTGACCAAGAAGGGCCTTCGCCTGCTGTCCGGACGGTTGGCGGAAACCATTCCTGAACCTGCGCCTGGGACCTGGCTTGGACCGAGTCTGTATGGGTACGGTGCGTTTTATCCTGCCGAGTTGGACTACCACCTGTTCCGCACCTGCAATCACTGGGTCGCGTGGCTGCTGCGGGGGGCTGGGGTGCCGGCAAGCCCCGTTCCGGGCACTGTCAGCGCTGGATTGATGGCAGAACTGGAGTATCGGGTGAAATAGGGTATATAAATACCTTATAGCCAAGGCTATTGAAATAATACGCAGAATTTGGCTGTTGTGCCGTTGACTTGCGCTTTGGAATCCGTAAGACGCCCCGAGCGAGCTTGGGCGGAGCCTGGGCACAAACCTATTCGGACAACACGCCATGAAAACATATTCGATGAAGGCGTCGGAGATCGACAAGAAGTGGACCCTGATCGATGCCGAGGGCATCGTACTGGGCCGCCTTGCGTCCATCGTCGCCAACCGCCTGCGCGGCAAGCACAAGGCCTCGTATACCCCGCACATGGACATGGGCGACCATGTCATCATCATCAACGCCGACAAGGTGCAGTTGACTGGCAACAAGCGTGCCGACAAGAACTACTACTGGCACACGGGCTATCCCGGCGGGATCAAGAGCCGGACTGCCGGTCAGATCCTTGAGGGCAAGTTCCCTGAGCGTATCGTGACAAAGGCCGTGCAGCGGATGCTACCGGGTGGGCCTCTGTCGCGTGCCCAGCTGACCCATCTCAAGGTCTATGCCGGGGCGGAACATCCCCACGAGGCGCAGCAGCCTGAAGTGCTGGACCTGAAATCCAAGAACAACAAGAACACGCGGAGTGCGGCATGACCGAAGAAGTCACCTCGCTGGAGGACCTCAAGGACGCCATGGGCGCCGAAGGGATGGACGTGGCCGAAGTCGAGTCTGCCACGCCAAAGGAACCCGTCCGCGACGAGCTGGGCCGGTCCTATGCCACAGGCAAGCGCAAGGATGCGGTTGCTCGCGTCTGGATCAAGCCCGGCAAGGGCAAGATCATCGTCAATGGCAAGGAAATGAACGTGTATTTCGCGCGTCCGGTTCTGCAGATGCTGATCGGCCAGCCTTTCGACATCGTGAATGTGGCGGGCGAGTTCGACGTCATGGCCACCGTCAAGGGCGGTGGTCTGTCGGGCCAGGCCGGTGCAGTGAAGCATGGTATCTCGAAAGCGCTGACCTTGTATGATCCGGTCCACCGGGCAGGGCTGAAGGCTGCAGGTTTCCTGACCCGCGACGCCCGCGTTGTGGAGCGCAAGAAGTACGGCCGCCGCAAGGCACGTCGGAGCTTCCAGTTCTCCAAGCGCTAAGGCGCGTCCTATATCGATACAGAAGGGGCTGCGCCTGCTGCGTGGCCCCTTTTTTGTGCACCTGCTCAGGATGCAAAGCTGCAACGGCCCCGGTTTCGCGGCTATTTTCCAAAGTGTTCCCCGTTGCCGACACGCACTTGAAACGCTAGATCCGTGGCGTGATGTTTTTGTGACAGGCTCGGGCATGCCAAGACAAAAATCGATATCATTTGACGGCGCAGCGCCGCGCGAGATCAGCTATTCCTGGTCCGCAAAAAGTCGCGTGGGCCGGGCGGTTATCAGGTCGCTCGAAAACCTGACGGGCCGCCCGAGGTTGCTGAAAATGGCGCTGGGCTACGAGAACGAAGTCGAGGCTGGGCGTGATTTCTGGGAAGTCATGCAGGAGCGCTACGGGATCACCATGGCGTTCCAGGGCGGCGGGTTGGAGAACATTCCGGCGGAAGGCCCGCTGGTCATGGTCGCGAACCACCCCTACGGCATTCTCGATGGCATGGCGATGGGACGGATGTTGTCGGCATCGCGCGGCGATTTCCGCATCATCGCGCATGTGGTCTTCCGCAAGGCGCAGGAACTGCAGAAGGTTATCCTGCCCATCGACTTTGGCGAGAGCAAAGCGGCGATGGTGCAGAATATCGAGACCCGGAAGACGGCGCTGAAATACCTTGCCGAAGGTGGGGCGATCGGGATTTTTCCCGGCGGTACTGTGTCGACCGCGGCCAAGCCTTTCGGGAAGCCGCTGGACCCGCATTGGAAGACGTTTACAGCGAAGATGATCTCGAAGTCCGGTGCAACCGTGGTGCCTGTCTATTTTGGCGGGTCGAACTCGCGGCTGTTCCAGATTGCAAGCCACCTGAATCAGACCTTGCGAACCGCGCTCTATATATCCGAGTTCGATGCCAAGGTCGGTGCGCCCCTGCCCGTGACCGTGGGCAAGCCGTTTCCGGCGCATGAGATCCAGGCCCGTGCCTCTGATCCTCGCGAACTGATGCGATACCTCCGACAAGGCACCTATGCCCTGTCGCCTGATGGCGCGCGCGAGTATCCCGAGGGCCTGTACCTAGGGTAGCTCGCACCCGCCAATTTGGCCAAGATTTGTTGACAGCGCCTCTTACAGGTGCCGCGCTGTTTCGTTAACACTCCCTCAACAACTACTGACCGCGCGGGTTCTCTCAAGATCGCGTGGAGACAAGGAGACCAAGATGGTCCGGATCGCTATTCTCGGTGCCAGTGGCTACACGGGCGCGGAACTCGTGCGCCTCATCGCCACCCATCCCAATATGGAGATCACGGCGCTGGCCGCCCACGCCAAGGCGGGTCAGGATATGGGCGCCGTGTTCCCGCATCTGCGGCATCTGGATCTGCCAACCCTCTGCAAGATTGATGAAATCAACTTTGGTGATGTTGATCTGTGCTTCTGCGCGCTGCCGCATGCAACCAGCCAGGAGGTCATCGCCAAACTTCCGCGCGACATGAAAGTCGTGGATCTCTCAGCGGACTTTCGCCTGCGCGATCCGGAAGTCTATGCCCAGTGGTATGGTGGACCGCATACGGCCATGGATATCCAGGCCGAGGCGGTCTACGGCCTCACGGAATTCTACCGCGATGATGTCGCGAAAGCGCGTGTCGTCGCAGGTACCGGCTGCAATGCCATGACGGGTCTGTTCCCGCTCTTGCCGCCACTGATCGGGGGTGTGATCGACCCTGATGACATAATCATCGACCTTGCGACCGGCGTTTCGGGCGCAGGCCGGGCAGCCAAGGAAGGTACGCTCCACGCGGAGGTGTCCGAGGGCTTTCACGCCTACAATGTCGCCAAGCACCGGCATCTGGCCGAGTTCGATCAGGAATTTTCCAAGTTCGCTGGTCGGGACGTACGGGTCACGTTCACACCGCATCTGTTGCCGCAGAACCGTGGGATCCTAGCGACCTGCTACGTGAAGGGTGATCCTGCCCAGATCCACAGCAGTCTTTCGGCGCGCTATGCCGACGAGCCGTTTCTCATTGTGCTGCCTTTCGGTGAGGCCCCGGCGACGCGGCATGTGCGTGGCTCGAACTTCTGCCATATCGGCGTGATCCCGGACCGGCTGCCGGGCCGTGTGATGATCTTCTCGACGCTGGACAATCTAACCAAGGGATCGTCCGGGCAGGCCATTCAGAACGCGAACCTGATGCTGGGACTGGGCGAGACGACGGGCCTCATGTTGGCCCCACTGTTCCCGTAA
>JBGCFK010000530.1:0-11341 GCA_045106875.1 Paracoccaceae bacterium
ATGTCCCATGCGGTCGGCCAGTTTCTGGGTCTGGTTGCGGGTGATCGTCAGCAACGGGCTCTCATCGTCCTTGGTGTTCCAGATGCCTCGATAGGCCTCACCGGACGAAAACGGGCGTTTCGTAAGCACGATCAGTTGCAGGATGGGCTGCCAGAAGAAGGGTGACCATTCGATCACCCGGCGGTCCGAGAGGAACTCGTTCAGGTACCGGCGCATCGACCAGTAATCGGTCCCATCAGGTGTTCCGAGATTTGCCAGCAGAACACCAACGCGCGCCGGCGCGACCGGCGGGTGATCGGGCGCGGCATGAGCAAGGCGGCCGCGGCCGGGCAAGTCCATGGTGCTTTGATCAAGCATAGCGGTCTCCTTTTGCATTTATTCAAGCCGGAGAACTATAGCAGCGGAGCCCACCTTCAACCGTGGCTTTTGGTCCCGGTTGAAAGGATCGCGGTGCTCGCCGACTGGGTGCAAGACCTATACTTACTGCCAATTTACTATAGGTCCATTTTGTCTCATTTACCGATGTTTAAGGAGTTTGGGTAAATCTTGCCGACAAGTGAAATGCAGATTCTTGCTTGTTCAGACAGAAGTCCGGGACGCGTGAACGCGGGACGAGTTTCTTGAACGAAAGAGGCAAGCAAATTGAGCATTGTATCGGGACTAGCAACAGCCCCTGGAATTTCCTCGCTACTGAACGCACGCAGAGAAGCCAGCTCGCCCATGCAGGTGGCGGCCAGCGACCTTGCGATAGCTGACCTGAGCAACGATGGCGGAGGGGGTAGACGATCAAGCGGTGGTGCACAAACCTCCCGGCCGGTCCTTGCATCTGATGATGCCGAGGCTATCCAGACACCAATACGTCGGGAGTCTGCCGATCCGCGTTACACTCAGTTTATCGACGCAGTTACTGCGCTGCGGGTCGACCTGAGCGAAGAGGCGCTGACGCGCGAACGCGTTGCCGAACTGGCAGCTGCCGCGAAAGCGGTCTTTGATATGGACGGCGTTCCGACGGATCGGCGCCCGAGCCCAGGAGAGGCCGTTGCGCGGGATAACTCGGCACGGGCCGAAAACGCTGAACGCACAGCCGAACGCCGACGCACAGATGTAAGACGTGACGAATCGCGACGTGCGGAGATTGCAGCCCAGCGCGAAGCAGACGAGATCGCGCGGCAACAGCTCGCTGCTGCTGCAGCATCGCCGCCGAAAGTGTCAGCCGCCCCTGTGCCAGCTCAGGCACGGCCCACCGAGCAATTGCAACCAGCAGTCAGATCTGCACCTGACATTGAAAAAGTGGCTGTGGCCGACAAAGCGCCGCCTGCGCCACCACCCGACAATGCTTCCGAGGTTGCCAAAGTGGCCGTGCCCGAGAAGGCACCGGCCGCGCCGCCGCCCAAGGCCGTGGTTCCACCTGCTGCGACGTTCACTGCGCCGCAGCAACTTCCTTCGGCTGCAAAACCCGTTTCGACGCCAGAACCGGCTCCACGCCCGGCTCAGACTGCGGAGGCACCCAAGGCTGCCACGGAAACTGCAACTTCTACGAGTGAGGCCCCGCCCGCGCCGCCAGCAGATGCTCCGAGCAAGGCGAAACCGTCGACTGACTAGCTTTTGCGATCGGGCTTGCGGGAAGGGCTGGCGGCGTCTGGTCCTGCCTTCTCGCCTGCCGCGTGTTCGACAGTGTCCAGGGCATCCGCCAGACGCATTGATGCGGACCCCGGACGAAGTGGTGTTGGCTGCGTATCGGCGGGTGCCCATCCGGTCAGATAGACGATCTCGAACGTCGCACCGATCCGCCCGGTTGTCGTCGGGAAGGCCGATTTGTAGATTTGGTCCGCCTTCTCGAACAGAGCGCGGGCGCTTAACCCGCGCGGACGCTCGACCAAGATGCTCGTCTCGCCCATCGCGCGAAGGTCCCGCATCAGCGCCCAGATATCCGCGTAGTCAGCAGTGATCCGCTCGGCATCTGCCACAGGCAGCGCAAATCCCGCCCGTTGCAACAAGCCGCCGAGGTCGCGCAATTCAGCCATTGGTGCGACGCGGGGCCTGAGCCCGCCGGAAATCTCGACCTCGGCCTCGGCCAATGCCGCACGAAGCTCGTGCAGCGTCTGACCGCCAAACATTGCCGCAATCATCAAACCGTCTGGTTTCAGCGCGCGGCGCATCTGGATCAGTTGGCCCACCAGATCATTGGCCCAGTGCAGTTCGAGGCAGGAGAGGACCAGATCCAGCGAATCGGGTTTCAGCGGCAATGGGTCCAGTAGAGGCGCGGGCTCTGCCCCGACCGATGCTGCACGTGTGGGCGAAAGCTCGACCCAGTTTGTGTCGGCATGTTTCGGCAAGGCGTCTGCCAACCCGGCATCCCCTACCCCGATCACCGCACAATTCCCGAACTCCCGCGTAACCATTGAAAGACGTTCGGTCACGCTGTCCGTGACGGACTGATGCAGGAAATCGGCGCCTCCGGAAAATCCAAGTCGTGCGGCGCGGTCCCTGCGCGCAGCCAGAAGCTCGGCCTGGAACAGAGCGGAACGAGAAATCTGGGGGTTTCCAACCATGATCCCGGCATATAAGCCGTCCGGGAACGGGGGGCGATAGGAGATCGCCCATGGGTCGATTTGCCCGGATCTTGAATGCCGCGAAGGCTCTGACTGCCCCGTTGATCCCGCCTTCCTGTGCGGTTTGCCGCGAACCTGTAACAGGGCAGGGAGTGCTGTGCCCCGGATGTTGGCGCGAGATTGCATTTCTCAACCCCGGTGGATGCAGACAATGCGGTCGGCCAGTGCTGGGCGCCGAAAGTGACCCCCTCGCCCAATGTGACGACTGTATCGTGGTTCCACCAGTCTGGAGCAGTGGCCGGGCCGTTTTCCGATACACCGATGGTGGGCGTCGCCTGGTGCTCGCCCTGAAGCACGGTGACCGGGTCGAAACGCTACCGATTCTTGGCCAATGGCTTGCACGTGCCGGACAAGACCTTCTGGCTGAGGCTGACGTCGTCGTCCCCGTGCCGTTGCATTGGCAGCGACGGTTGAAGCGGCGGTTCAATCAGGCTGCCGGGCTTGCCCTGTCGGCATGTCATGCGGCGGGCCGGAAGACGTCCTTCGCGCCGCGGGCCCTGGTCCGCTCCCGCGCCACTGCCAGCCAGGGACACCACAGCCGCGGTGATCGGTCTGCCAATGTTGCAGGTGCATTTCGGCCCGCGCCCCAAGCCGCTCGGTTGAATGGCGCGCGGGTCGTGTTGATTGACGACGTGATGACCACGGGCGCGACCCTCCACGAATGTGCGCGAACCTGTCTGGACGCAGGTGCTGCCCGAGTTGACGTTCTTGTGCTGGCTCTGGTGGTGCCCGACAATACGTCCTATATCCGTCACCCAATTGAGGATGAGGACGATGAAACCAGTTGAAATCTACACCACTCCGATCTGCCCCTATTGCATGATGGCGAAGCGGCTGCTTGATCAGAAGGGCGTTGCCTATTCCGAGATCAACGTGATGGGCGATGACGGGAAACGTGCTGAGATGCTGGGCCGCGCGAACGGCCAACGCACTGTGCCACAGATCTTCGTCGGCGAAACCCATGTCGGGGGCTCGGACGAGCTGCATGCATTGGAGCGCGAGGGCAAGCTGGACCCGTTGCTTGCGGCGTAGGCGGCTGCTTGAAGGCGAACCTGATCATGCGCATTGCACTTCTTCAGCTGAACTCCTCTGATGATCCGGTGGCCAATCTGGTCGTGACCGAGCGGATGTTCCGTCAGGCCGTGGCTGGCGGTGCCGAGTGGGTGCTGACCCCCGAGGTGACCAACATCGTCTCCGCCAGTCGAACGCGGCAGAACGAGGTGCTGCGACAAGAGGACGACGACGCGACCCTTGCCCGGCTGTCTGCCTTGGCTGGCGAACTGGGCGTATGGTTGTCCATCGGATCTCTGGCGCTTTTGTCTGGCGATGCAGACGGGCGCTTTGTAAACCGCCAGTTCCTGATCGGGCCAGACGGGGCCGTCCAAAACCGCTATGACAAGATCCACATGTTCGACGTGGAATTGGGCGGGGAAGAAAGCTACCGCGAGTCTGCTGGCTACCGCCCTGGCGAGACAGCAGTGGTGGCTGAAACACCCTGGGGCAGAACAGGGCTTACCACGTGTTACGACATGCGCTTTCCAGCGCTTTACGGCAGCTTGGCCCAAGCCGGGGCCTCGGTTGTGACTGCGCCATCTGCCTTCACTGTGCCAACAGGACGCGCGCACTGGCATGTGCTGTTGCGCGCACGGGCCATCGAGACTGGCTGCTATGTCTTGGCTGCTGCGCAGACGGGTCGACATGCGGCGGTGCGTGGACGGGTGCGGCACACATACGGCCATTCGCTGGTCGTGGATCCATGGGGCGAGGTCGTCGCGGATGGTGGCGAGGGCACTGGCGTGATATCTGCAGAGCTTGATTTGACTCTGGTCGCAAAGGCTCGATCGCGGGTGCCATCGCTGAGCAATGCCAGGACTTTCGCGGCGCCGAGCTAGGCCTCGCGCGTCTGTATCAGGTCAGCACCGCGCCCGGGTTCATGATGCCGTTCGGGTCCAGCGCAGCCTTGATTGCACGCATTGCCGCCAGTTTCGCCGGGTCGCCGTACCTGACTAGATCCTGCGTCTTCAGCCGCCCGATCCCGTGTTCCGCACTGACGGAGCCATCCATCTCGTGCACCAGATCATGCACCGCCTGTTTCACGGGCTTGCGCAGATTGTCGTAATCCTTGTGCGCCCGACCTTCGGGCGGGAAGACATTGTAGTGCAGGTTTCCATCGCCAAGATGTCCGAAACAGTTGATGCGGAAGTCGGCGTCGATGCCTTGAACAATCTCGTCGGCTTTGCCCAAAAACGCTGCAATGCGCCCTATTGGCAGGGATATGTCGTGGCTAGATATTGACCCGACCCGCCGGTTCCCCTCGGGCAGATGCTCGCGCATGTTCCACATATGGGCACGTTGGCCTTCGGACGATGCAATGACCCCGTCCGTCGCAAGTTCGTTCTCGAAGGCACGCTCGAACGCTGCTTCGGTGCGGGTCTCAAGGTCCGAGCCCTCTGGCCCTGCTATTTCGGTCAGCACCCGCCATTGTGGCGCATCAGCCAGCGGGTCGTTAAAACTTGGCATGACCATGTCGAGGAAGCGGATCCCCTGTCCCTTGATCAGCTCAAACGCCGTGACATTGTCGCCAAGCTGGTCCTGAAGGTGGCGCAGCAGGCCAATCGCCGCCTCGGGCGACGGCACGGTCAGCATCGCAGTCACTACTGCTCCGGGTTGCGGATATAGCTTCAGCGCAGCCGCCGTGATGATCCCTAGGGTCCCTTCGGCCCCGATCAGCAGATGTCGCAAGTCATAACCGGTATTGTCTTTGCGCAGTGTCTTGAGCCCGTGGAGGATTTCTCCTGAAGGCAACACCGCCTCGATTCCGAGGCACAGATCCCGCGCGTTCCCATATCGCAGAACTTGCACGCCGCCTGCATTGGTCGCAAGATTGCCACCGATCCGTGCCGATCCCTGAGCCGCCAGAGAAAGTGGGAAGAGCCGTCCAGCGTTCTCGGCTGCTTGCTGCACGTCTTGCAGGATGACACCGGCTTCTACAATGATCGCGTTTTCATCGGGAACGATAGCGCGAACGCGGTTCATGCGCTCGAGTGACAGCACGATGGGAAAGGGGCCGTCCGATGTGAGCTGCCCACCGACCAATCCCGTGCCGCCGCCATAGGGGATGATGCCGATTCGCCGTTCGGCGCAATGGCGCACGATCCCGGCGACCTGTTCGGTTGTCTCGGGACGCAGCACTGCCGCTGCATGCCCTCGAAAAAGATCCCTCGGTTCGGCCAGATAGCTTGCGATGTCATCACCTGCGCGCAGGCCGGATGGTCCGGCAAGCTCCGCAAGTTTATCGAGGTCGGTTTCTATCGGTGCGATCAAACTCATATGCAGAAACATAGCGAGCGGGCAGGATCAGTCGAGAGGCCTCTGACGCACCGGACAGAGTATCACACTCGCGGTGCTGCGGCGCGGCGCAGACGGTCATTGATTGCAACACCGAGGCCCACCTCTGGAACTGGTGCTACGGCGATGGGGCGTCCCCTCGCCATTGCATCCAGCGCGCGCAGATGCGCAAACAGATTCGCCGCCGCTTCGCGCAGATCAGCGCTTGCGGACAGGTTCAGGTCACAGGTCATGGGACCAAAACCGAGGATCAACTCTTCTACAAGACTGTCGCGGGCGTTCAGGCGAAGTTGCGAGGATGGCGCATAGTGGCTCTCCATTTGACCGGGCGCAGTAATCCCCGTGCCAGGGTCTTCTATGAGAATCCCGACCATTGCACGAATGTCCTCCGCTGGTACGCCGCCGGGACGAAGCAGTGAGGCTCCTGCGTTTGAAAAGCCAACAATCGTCGATTCTACGCCAACCGGGCATCTGCCACCGTCCAGAACTGCAGAAACCCTACCACCCAGCCCCTCCAATACATGCGCTGCATTTGTTGGGCTGACACTGCCCGAAAGATTTGCCGACGGCGCAGCCAGGGGCAATCCTGACTCTTTTATAAGACTTCGCGCCAGGGGATTTGCGGGGACGCGTACCGCCAATGTTGGCAGGCCAGCCGTAACGAGATCCGCGATCATGGCGTCTGGACGCATGGATGCAACCAAGGTCAGTGGACCGGGCCAAAATGCTTCGGCAAGTTGCAGACCCGCATCCGGCAGATCGATCAATCGGGTGACGGCGTCAGTGGACGCGACGTGGACGATCAGCGGATTGAACCGGGGGCGCCCCTTTGCCTCAAAGATCCGTGCGACAGCACTGCCATCGGTTGCATCTGCTCCAAGGCCATAAACTGTTTCGGTGGGGAACGCGACGGTCTCGCCCGCTCGCAGCAACTCCGCCGCCCGCGTCAGCCCGGCGTTGTCCGCCGAAAGTCGTTCTGTAACGTGCGTCTCGCCCATATGACGTGGGGTCCGGCTTGCCTGTTGCGTCAAATTCCCTTACGTGAACGTCAACTTGTTTCGCAAAGGCGTCCGGTGCACTACCTTGTTCACTGTCGCGACCGCAAGCCCGAGGAGAGATCGCATGACCTATCGTGTGCCCGTCGAGGAGATGATCTTCTGCGCAGAACGCGTGGTTGGGCAGGGCCGCCTGGCCGAAACCGAACGCTTTGCAGATGCCACGGATGACACGCGCGCTGCGATTCTCGAAGAAGCCGCCAAGATGGCTGAGGGCGCATTGGCGCCTGTCAATCGTGACGGAGATCTGTACCCGGCGAAGCTGGAGAACGGCGTTGTCCGTTGCGCGCCCGGCTATCAGGAAGCCTATGATGCCATCGCGGAAGGTGGCTGGGTCGGGCTTGCCGCATCGCCGGAACATGGTGGAATGGGCCTGCCGATCTCGTTTGCCACCTATCTGAACGAGATGATGGCCTCTGCCTGCCTTTCACTGTCGCTGAACCCATTGATGACGCAAGGACAGATCGAGGCGCTGGAGGCGCATGCCTCTGACGAGATCAAGGCGCTATACCTGCCCAAGCTGATTTCTGGCGAGTGGAATGGGACCATGAACCTGACTGAACCGCAGGCGGGCTCGGATGTCGGAGCGTTGACGACGAAGGCCGAGCCGAGGGACGATGGCTCCTACGCGATCTCGGGCCAGAAGATCTATATCTCTTGGGGCGACCACGATCTGAACCGGAATATCTGCCATCTGGTTCTGGCACGGCTGCCGGGCGCTTCGGCGGGAACCAAGGGTATCAGCCTGTTCATCGTGCCGAAATTCCTGCCCGACTCCGATGGCGAGCCGGGGGTCGCAAACGATCTCCGTGTCGTCAGCCTCGAGCACAAGCTGGGTCTTCACGGCTCGCCGACCGCCGTCATGGAATATGACGGTGCCACAGGATGGATGGTTGGTCCTGAAAACGGCGGCATGGCTGCGATGTTCACCATGATGAACAATGCGCGTTTGGGTGTTGGCGTGGAAGGGCTTGGTGTGGCCGAAGCTGCAACTCAGAAGGCCATTGCCTTTGCACTCGACCGCAAGCAGGGCCGTACACCTGATGGCAGCGATACCATCCTTGGTCATGCCGATGTGCGCCGGATGCTGATGAGCATGAAGACGATGACCCGCGTTGCCCGGTCGATCTGCTACGATTGCGCGTTCAGTCTGGACATGGCGCATGCTGACGACGCCGATGGCGCGCACAAGGCGCGGGGTGCGTTTCTGACCCCCATCGCCAAGGCGTTCGGTACTGATACTGGCATGGAAGTCGCGCAACTGGGCATTCAAGTGCATGGCGGCATGGGCTTTGTCGAGGAAACGGGTGCGGCTCAATATCTGCGCGATGTGCGCGTAACTGCGATTTACGAAGGCACGAACGGTATTCAGGCCATGGATCTGGTCGGACGCAAGCTGGCGGACGATGGTGCGGCAGCCGAGGCGTTGCTTGCCGAGATCCTGGCGACAGCGGACGCTGCCGACAAGGATTTCGACGACATGGCGCGGGCACTGACAGCGGCACACTCCAAGCTGGCCGGCGCCACGCGCTGGATGCTCAACGCGCCCGAGATGAACGACCGGTTTGCGGGCGCGACACCATATCTGCGCGCATGGGGACATACGCTGGGCGCGCATTATCTGCTGAAGGGTGTACTGGCGGACCCGTCCGCCGAACGTGCGGCCATGGCGCGCTTTTACGTCCACCAGATCCTGCCACAGATGCACGCGCATGCGCAGGCTGCAACTGCAGGCGCCGCGCCGCTTTACGCGTTGGATGCAGAGAAACTGAGCGCCTGATCCATGGACGCTGCCACCGAACCGGCGCTGAGGTTTCCCTGGGAGGATCCGCCCGCGTGCGGCGAGGCGATCGAGGTTGCGGACGGCATCCTGTGGCTACGCCTGCCACTGCCCATGCGGCTGGATCACGTAAATGTCTATGCGCTGGACGAGGGTGATCACTGGACGCTGATCGACACCGGCATGGATCTGCCATCGGCGCGTGAGGCATGGGCTGCAGTGCTGGATGGGCCTCTTGCGGGCAAACCCGTCGGGCGCGTTGTCCTGACCCATCACCATCCGGATCATCTGGGCTTGCTGGGTTGGTTTGCGGAGAAGGGCGCCGAGATCTGGGCGACGCGGCTGGGCTGGACATTGGGTCGAATGCTGCAACTGGATCACAATGATCTGCCGACACCCGCTCATATCGAGTTCCGCCGTCTCGCAGGCATGCCAGAAGATATGCTGGCGGCGTTCGCCATGGAAAAGCCGTTCAACTTCTCGCAATGTACCTCGCCAATTCCGTTGGGCTACCGCGTGATCGAGGAGGGCGCGGTGATGCCCATGGGCGGGCGCGACTGGCGGGTTCATTTTGGCCATGGCCATGCGCCGGATCATGCGACCTTCTGGACGAACGAACTGGTGCTTGCAGGCGATCAGATCATTCCGGGCATCTCATCGAACATTGGCGTCTATCCGTCCGAGCCAGAGGCAAATCCACTGGACGACTGGCTGGAAAGTTGCCGCAGACTACGCGACCTCGCAGGCGACCAGCTGATCCTGCCGGGGCACAAGACGCCGTTCCGAGGTGCGGCCTTTCGGTTGACCCAACTGATCGAGAACCACGAGCATGCGCTCGAGCGGATCCTGAAAGCGCTGGCGGACGGTCCAAAAACGGCCGCGGAACTGTTCTTGCCGATCTTCAAACGCGAGATTGGCGGTACACAATACGGACTCGCTCTCGCCGAATCGGTCGCGCATATGAACTATCTGCACCAAGCGGGCCGGGTGGAGCGACGTCTGCAAAAGGGCGCGTGGATCTATGAACGGGGAGCAACATGAGCATCGAATATGAAGTCAGCGCAAAACTGCGCACCGAGCCTGTTTTACCAGAGGCGGGCGTCTACCGGGCCGATTGTCCAGAGGGCGATTGTGCGGAAAAAACTCCGCTGCCTGCAGCGGTCGCAGCCAAACCTGCGGAGAACAAGAGCCCGTCTCAATGGGCTTATGAGCGGCTGGTGCTCTACATCCAGAAGTTCGAGGAAACCCTGGATACCGGTCATGAGGTCGGCATGGGCTTCGCGGGCTCGGATGCCGGCATGATCCATATTCAGGGCATGGGCTATTTTGCACCTGACATGATCACCTTTTACGGCGTCGATCCTGCGGGCGCGAAAACCCAGTTGGTCCAGCATGTCAGCCAGCTGAACGTGATGCTGAAGGCTGCGCCCAAGATTCATGACGAGCCGCTTCGGATCGGATTTCAGATGCGTTCGCAGATGGAGACTGAGGGAGAGGAAGGGAGCAAGGACTGATGCGTGGACATGGCGTGATCTGCGGCAACGCGTCCCGCCTGCATCCATTGCTTGTGAACTTTGCCCGCGTATACATCGAAACATCGCGATCCACGACAAGGGGAAACGACATGGCTGACCAGAAGCACGAGCATGGCTCGATGGACACAACCGAGCACGAACGTGCATTTGCGGGACTGATGCAGGGCAGTGTGTACACTCTGGTGATTATCGGCATTATCCTGACTTTCATGGCGCTGACCCAGACCTGAACCCGGCTTTCTTGAAAGCATAGAGTGCTGGTGAAACGCTGGCTCTTACGTCTCACACTGCTCGGCTTCGTTGTGTGGATTGCGGCTTGCGCTGCGATGCTGGCCTTCCGACATCATCTTATATATCCGTTCCGCGACTGGCCGTCGGCGCATCAAGTCTCCGGTTTGCCCGGCGCAGAAGCTGTGAACGTCAAAGCGGCAGACGGCAACCCGATCACTGTCTGGCGTGTCAAGGCGCATGCGGGCAAGCCGGATATTCTGCACTTCACGGGTAACGCGGGTTCGCTGCCATCATCAGGTCCACGACTCGCAGAACTGGCCTTGCAGGGCTACGGGATCGTGGCGATGAACTATCGAGGCGCAGCGGGCGCGCCCGGCTCGCCTACGCAAATCCAGATCGTTTCAGACGCCATGGCTGTCTACGACGCCTTTGCAAATGTGCCTCCAGTTGTCTACGGCACAAGTCTGGGTGCGGCAGTCGCGGTGCAGCTGGCTGCCCGGCGGCCCGTGCGCGCGCTGGTTTTGGAGGCACCGTTCGCCTCGTTGTGCGAAACTGCGCAAACCCACTATCCTGTAATCCCGGCATGTTGGCTTTTATGGGATGAACGCTGGGATTCGATGGCGGCCATTGATGCGCACACGGGACCATTGCTGGTGATGCACGGTGCGGCAGATCGGGTGATCCCCATATCTCAGGCGCGCGCGCTCTACAGTGCGGCGAACGAGCCCAAAAAATTCATCGCCTATCCAGAAGGACGCCATAATGATCTGAGGCTCTAAG
>JBGCFK010000531.1:0-4331 GCA_045106875.1 Paracoccaceae bacterium
GAGCCTGTTTGCCGAGCTGATCGCCAACGACAAGCCTTTGCTGATCTTATACAAGGGCGGTTATTATACGCCCATTCTGAACAGCTATGCCGAGACCACGTTTGGCGGAGAGTTCGAGACAGAGGCTGACTATACGGACCCGGTACTACATTGCCTGATCCGTACTGGTTCCGGGCTGGATCCTTGTCTGGATGAGGCCGACGGGATTGCCGATGCGCCCATCGAGAGCGCAGGCTGGATGATCCATGCCCTCGTGCCATATAGTTATGACACTGTGAACAAGGGTGTGGCGCGCGCGCCCTCTCCGCCGGATGGCGACCATTGGCTCGGCACCGACGATCAGGCCCGCGATGTCGTTGCACGCATCATCTATGGGTTCCGCCTCTCGGTCCTGTTCGGGTTCGCGGTAACGCTGGTCTCGGCGGTGATCGGCATATTCGCGGGTGCGGCGCAGGGGTTCTTCGGCGGCTGGGTCGATCTGCTGTTCCAGAGGGTCGAGGAGGTCTGGTCCTCCATGAACCTGCTCTACGTCGTTCTGATCATCGCCTCGATCCTTGCGCCGACGCTTTGGGTCATGTTCCTGATTTTCTCGGCGTTCACCTGGGTGCAGCTGATCGGCGTCGTGCGGGCCGAGTTCCTGCGGGCGCGCAATTTCGAATATGTCCGGGCCGCGCGTGCATTGGGTGTCGGGGACTGGACGCTGATGTTCCGCCATTTGCTGCCCAATGCAATGGTCGCGACCCTGACCTTGCTGCCGTTCATGCTGACGTCATCTATTGGCTTGCTTGCCGCGCTGGATTTCCTCGGATTCGGACTGGGCTCCAGCTATCCGTCTCTGGGCGAACTTGCTCAACAGGGTCACACCCACATTCAGGACACCTGGCTCGCGCTGTCGGCGTTCTTCACTTTTGCAGTCATGCTGAGCCTGATGGTGTTTGTGTTCGAGGGCGTCCGTGATGCGTTCGACCCGAGAAAGACGTTCACATGAGCGCGCTTCTGCAGATCCACGATCTTTCGATCACGTTCCGCTCCGAGGACGGCGTGGTCGAAGCGGTGAAGCATATCTCACTGGAGGTTGCTCCCGGCGAGACACTGGCGCTTGTCGGGGAATCCGGATCAGGCAAATCCCTGACGGCTCTGACTGCAGCGCAGCTGCAGCCTCCGAATGCCGAAGTCACCGGATCGGTTCTCTGGAAAGGGTCCGAGCTGATCAGTGCCCCCGAGCAAACGCTACGCGCCGTGCGCGGCAACGAGATCAGCTTTATCTTTCAAGAGCCGATGACATCGTTGAACCCGCTACACACCATAGGGCGACAGATCAGCGAGAGCCTCGGCCTCCATCAGGGGCTATCGGGCAAGGCGGCCGAGGCACGCACGATCGAACTGCTGACCGATGTAGGCGTACGCGATCCGGCGGATCGGCTGGATGCATGGCCGCATCAACTTTCCGGTGGGCAACGTCAACGCGTCATGATCGCCATGGCTTTGGCCAATGGTCCGGAACTGCTGGTGGCGGACGAGCCGACCACGGCGCTGGACGTGACCATTCAGGCCCAGATCCTCGAACTGCTCGCTGATCTTCAACGCAAACAGGGCCTGGCGATGTTATTCATCACGCACGATCTGGGCATTGTGCGCAAGGTTGCACAGCGGGTCGCAGTGATGCAGCAGGGCGAGATCGTCGAAACCGGTCCAACGGCTCAGGTATTCGATAAGCCCGAGCACCCTTACACGCGGATGCTGCTGGATGCCGAGCCGCAGGGGCGCCCTGCCCCCGTGCCTCCGGATGCGCCTGTTCTGGTGAACACCGAGCAGATCCGTGTCTGGTTTCCAATAAAGCGCGGCCTGCTGAAACGCACGGTCGGGCACGTGAAGGCTGCAACAGATATCGATGTGACCCTGAAGCGTGGCGAGACACTGGGCGTTGTGGGCGAATCCGGGTCCGGCAAGACCACACTTGCGCTGGCGATCATGCGGCTGATCAGCTCGGAGGGCCGGATCACGTTTGACGGACACGACGTTCGGGCGATGCGCACACGTGACTTGCGGGCACTCCGACGCGACATGCAGGTCGTGTTCCAGGACCCGTATGGCGCACTCAGCCCTCGAATGTCGGTGTCCGAGATCGTTGCCGAGGGATTGGGTGTGCACGGACTGCGCGAACCCGGAGTGACCAAACGGGATGCGGTTGCGCAGGCGTTGGTCGAAGTCGGGTTGGTTCCTGAAATGATGGATCGGTACCCACACGAATTTTCCGGTGGGCAACGCCAACGCATCGCAATTGCGCGCGCAATGATCCTGAAGCCAAAATTCGTCGTGTTGGACGAGCCGACCTCGGCACTCGATATGACAGTGCAAACGCAAATCGTAGAATTGCTCCGGGATCTGCAGGCACGCTACGGTCTGGGGTATCTCTTCATCAGCCACGATCTGAAGGTCGTGCGCGCCATGGCGCACCGGCTGATCATCATGCGCGCGGGCGAAGTCGCGGAGACCGGTGCAGCCGATGCTCTGTTCGCGAATCCTCGGACAGAGTACGCGCGCGAGCTGATGGCTGCGGCATTCAACATCCAAGCACGGAGCGAGGGGATCGAGTGACGATCTGCCCGGTCTGCCTGGATCCGGGCCCAACCCTGTTCGGTACGTTCGACGCCAAAGCGTATTGGCGGTGCCCCGAGTGCTTGGCCATATGCATGGATCCGATACACTATTTGGCACGCGAAGCCGAACATGCCCAATATCTCCATCACGAAAATGATCCGCAAGATCCGTGCTATCGTGCGTTTCTGTCCAAGCTTGCCGATCCATTGCTGGCGCGATTGCCGCCTGGTTCGGAGGGCTTGGATTTTGGCTGCGGTCCAGGCCCGGCATTGGCAGCGATGTTGCGAGAAGCAGGCCACTCCGTGGCGCTTTATGATCCGTTCTTTGCCAAGAATCCGGCTGTCCTGGATGGCCAATACGACTTTATTACCTGCACTGAGGTTGCAGAACATCTGCACACACCGGCCAGGGTATTTCGCAGGCTAAGGCGCATATTGCGCCCAGGCGGGTGCCTTGCAGTTATGACCGCGTTCCTGACTGACGAAGCCCGCTTCACAAGTTGGCACTATCGGAAGGACCCCACTCATGTGGTACTTTACAGGGCGGAGACCTTCGAGAAACTCGCAGCTCAACTAGCTATGACCTGTGAATTTCCCTGCAAGGATGTCGTCTTGCTGAACGTGTCGGATTGAGACTGGCATATATTCTTGTTTTGTTCTAATTTAGAATCATGACGCAGCTTGTTGAGAAACCCGGAGTGACGTTGGCACGAGGCGTGTGCCGGATGCTGGTTGACTACGGGTACTCGGCATTGACCGAGTTTCCTGTGAAAACCGGTCGGCGCATGGACATCTGCGCCCTGGGCCCACGCGGCGACATCTGGTGTATCGAAGTCAAGTCTTCGCGTTCGGACTTCCAGTCAGACACCAAATGGCCGGAGTATCTGGACTGGTGTGATCGGTTGTCCTTTGCAGTGCCGGAAGGTTTTGTTGAAGAACTGCTACCATACGAGCACGGCCTCATCCGTGCAGACGCATACGGAGCAGAAGTGTTGCGCGAAGCACCAGAAGAAGGTCTCGCACCGGCGCGGCGTAAAGCCATGGTCCTTAAATTTGCACGATTGGCTGCGGACAGACTGGCGCGGATCTCCTAACCTGTCGGCACGCAACCCTGGATATCTGCCGCGAAGGTCTCAGCAAGGACAGTCATGCGGAGGCTGCTCCGGTCAATCCATGACACATCCATCGGCAGTCTCAACTGTGCCTCAAGATGCACGCTACCCCCCTGCTTTGTGATATGCGTCTTACGCACCCAAAGGTTCTCGTGTCCCTCGACGACGATATCTGTGTGGCCGGGATCAGTGTCAAACTCCAGCTCGGCATGCATCTCGCGATCGCGGCCCGTGCCGACAATACGGCAGGACACAAGGCGCATTGCGGCATCGGCGACGGGCATGGGGACGGAGGCTACCGCACGGCGAATCTGTTTGTATCCAATAGGGCGCAAATCGGGCGCGATGTCCTTGCTCAACTCAACCTCTTCGATCACGCAGATCTCTTTGCAGACACCCATTCTCGCATGAACAGCCAACGAGATCGGCAACTCGGCGTTCTTGGGCGTTACGCGCAGTGGCAAGACCAGATCACCCGAGTACCCGACCGTCCGCATCCCAAAGCTGATGAAGATCTCCGGCCGTGGCCACATCACCTCGACCAATGCAACGTTTTGTGAACCTGACCAATCGAAGGATGGTGGAACGCCCGCTTCGCCCGGATCACGCCAATAGGTCT
>JBGCFK010000532.1:0-39551 GCA_045106875.1 Paracoccaceae bacterium
GGGCAGGATCGGTCATGGCAGCGGGGCAGTTTTCGTCCGGCAGGAAGAATGGCTTAAGCACCTAATTCTTTACGCTGTTTCAAAGACTTATGCTACCGTTGCCAACCTGAAATCAGCCTCCCGGTGAATAATCCGGGTTAAACAGCGTATCAACCGCAATTCCTTGATGGACCGCAAGAATGCCTTGCATGCGGTTCAGTCCGGCCAGATCGCTGTTTGAGTATGTTTGAGCTGGCGCGCCGCCCGTGTCTTCGATCGGATCTTCGAGGAGCGGGCTGCGATGAGTTCCGGGGCCGAAACCCTGATGATCGACGCGACGCACCTCAAGGCGCACGGGGCGGCGGCCAGCATGCTCAAAACGTGGCATTCCTCGCCCAATCGGACGGACAAAGGGCATTGCACCCTGTATACCGGGCCCCAAGCAGCGGACCTCGTTAAACGCATGTTTGGGACGCCGAAAGACCGGCCCAGGATCGCATTCCGGTATGACCGTTGCGCCCATACTTTCATGTCGGCGATCTGCATCGCAGCGTCGGTCATATTTTGGTTATGAGTCCTGAGCCCGTGGGCCCAAGGGCTGTGCAAAATGACCTTCTTCAATTGAGCGAATAGCATCTCGATCTTTCGTCTGGCCCTCATGGAGGCAACAGAGGCAACTGTCATCGCGATGGACCGCACCAGATCTCTTGTACCCTTGTGGATTGGCCGCATCAAATGCGCTCTGTGTTGGAAGTTATCCGGATCGTGTGTGGTGGAGGCCAACCAGAGTAACGCCCTAATGACCTCTATAGAGAGGACTTCGCTACAAATGGCGCTAACTTCCTCGGTTCATCCGTGATGGGGACTCTGCATGACCACACCTATGGCACACTGGAAGCAGTTTTTGATTGCGGGGTTGATCATCGCCGCGGGTTCCATGTTTTGGCTGGAACGCGAGGCAGTTCTGTCCAATCTTGGTCTGGATCCGGCAATCAACGAGGTACGGCGCGATCGCGGCGCCGGTGTGCCGGTAATCGTGGAACGTGTGACCTTGGATCGGGACGACCTGACATTGGAAGCGGTTGGAACGGGTCGTGCGCAACGCTCGGTCATGTTGCGGCCCGAAGTGGCTGGAAAGGTTGTCGAGATTCCGATGCTTGCAGGCCAACCATATGCCGCCGGTGACGTTCTGCTGCGCCTCGACGATGAAGACGAGCGGCTTGCGGTGCAACTTGCCGAGACCCGGCTTCAGGAAGCGTTGAGGGTACAGCAGAGGTTCGATCGACTGCAAACCAGTGGCAGTGCTCCGGCCTCGCGGTTTGACGAGGCGCGCACGGCGGCGCAGATCGCTTCCCTGGAACTCGAGCGCGCCCGTGAAGCGCTGACCAAACGTATTTTACGCGCACCTTTTGACGGAGTTGCAGGCATCGGAGACATCGACACGGGCGCGCGGATCGATACCGATACCGAGATCGCGAGTTTCGATGACCGTAGTACAATTCTGGTCGAGTTCGAACTGCCCGAGGCACTGCTTTCGCGATTGCAAACCACCAGTACGGTCAGCGCCACGACACCGGCAGTGCCGGGCGAACAGTTTCAGGGCAGCGTCGTCGCCATCGACACCCGCATCGCTGCTGCCAGCCGCACCGTGAAAGTGCGCGTTGCATTCACCAATCAACGGGACCTGTTGCGCCCGGGCGCGTCGTTTATCGTGCGGCTTGACCTGCCCGGCGGAAGCTATCCCGTGGTGCCGGAGCTTGCGGTCCTGTTCTCGCGCGGGTCGTTGCTGGTCTGGAGGGTGGTGGACGGCAAGGCCGAGCAGGTTCAGGTCCGCATGGTCCGACGGCGCGACGGTGCCGTGCTTGTAGATGGGCCGCTCAACCCGGGAGATGCCGTTGTGGTCGAGGGCACCCAGCGTCTTGCCCCGGGCAAGGCAGTGCGTGTCATGGACGGATTGGGCGGGGAAACGTCATGAGCACCCCCGATACCGGCGGCCTTCCAGGCCTGTCCGTCCGGCGCCCGCTTCTGGCAGCCGTGATGAACCTGATGATCGTCATTGCGGGTATCTCGGCATTGATGGCCGTCGAAGTTCGCGAATTGCCTGATATAGATCGGCCGGTTGTGTCGGTTAGGGCAAACTATCCAGGCGCCTCGCCGACAACGGTTGATGCCGAGGTAACGTCGCTTGTCGAAGGCGCAGTTGCCCGGGTCGCTGGTGTGCAGAACGTTCGATCGTCCTCCGAGGAAGGCAACTTCCGCATGCGGATCGAGTTCAATACCGACCGCGATCTTGCCGAAGCCGCCACGGATGTACGCGAAGCCGTAAGTCGGATTATTCCCCGCTTGCCGGACGGCGTCGAGGATCTGTTCGTGGTCAAGGCCGAGCAGGACGCCCGTCCGATCATGCAGGTGGCGCTCTGGAGCGACACCGACCCGATCGACGTGCTTACCCGCCGGGCCAACGAAGAGATCATCCCCGAACTGACTGCTGTCGACGGGGTTGCCGAGATCGCAATCTTCGGAGATCGCGACCGGGTAATCCGGGTAGAGGTCCGCCCCGAGCGTCTGGCCGCCTTCGGGCTTTCCATCGGTGAGGTCGCCCGAGTGCTGGAGGACGCTCAATTCGACGTGCCCGTCGGCAGCTTTGAAGCAGGTCAGCTGGAAGTGCTGGTTCGTGCAGACGCAACAGTAGCCGAGCCAGCCCGGATCGAAGAGCTGGTCGTCCGGGATCCCGTGCGCCTGGGTGATCTGGCGGATGTATATTTCGGGCTCGCGACGCCGGAAAGTTTTGCCCGGCTGGATGGACGGCTGGTGCTGAGCCTCGGTATTGTGCGCCAGGCCCAGTCGAATACCGTCGAGATTTCGGATCAGATCAAACAGGCCGTGATGCGGCTGCAAGACCGCTTTCCGGATCTCAGATTTGAGACGACTTCCGACGATGCCGTTTTCATTCGCGGCGCGATTGCCGAGGTACTGACGACGCTTGTGCTGGCGCTGCTGATCGTGATCGGCGTGATCTGGCTGTTCCTGGGCCGCATTGGTGCGACGCTCGTGCCTGTCGTGGCCATTCCTGTCGCGCTGATCGGCTCGATTGCGGCGATATGGGCGTTGGGATTCTCAATCAACCTCATCACGCTGCTGGCGCTGGTGTTGGCGACCGGGTTGGTGGTCGACGACGCTATTGTCGTGACCGAGAACATCCAGCGCCGCCGCGCAGATGGGATGGGAGCAAAGGCCGCCGCCGTGGTGGGGACACGCGAGGTTTTCTTCGCCGTGATCGCAACGACCGTGACCCTTGTCGCGGTGTTCGTGCCGATCTCGTTCCTCCCTTCCGATGCCGGACGGCTGTTTGGCGAATTTGGCTTCGTGCTTGCCGCGACCGTGGCCCTGTCATCCTTCGTCGCGCTGTCGATCTGCCCGGTTATCGCCTCGCAACTTGGCTCGCTGGGTACGACAGGCGGTGTCACCGGCTGGATTGGAACCCGCATCGCGAATGGATACATTGCCATGCTGCGGCCTCTGTTGGCGGCCCCGCTGGTGGCCCTGACGGTCGCAAGCATGGCCGCAGGCTCGGCTTTTCTTGTACATGGGACACTTGGTGAAGAACTGGTGCCGCCCGAGGATCGCGGCATGGTCACTGTGCGCATGCAGGGCCCGGACGGCACGGGTCTTGACTATACTGACCGGCAGGTCGAGGCGGTCGAGCAGATGCTGCAGCCCTGGGTCGACGAGGGCGTGGCCGAGGGGCTTTACTCGATCACCGGGCGATACGATCTCAATCGGGGACAGGTTGGCGCACGGCTGACCCCGTGGGATCAACGCGACACCCCGCAGGCCGAGATCGAGCAAGACCTCAGGCCACAGCTTGCCCTGCTGGCTGGTGCCAATGCGCGGGTTCAGCGTGACAACAGCCTGAACCTGCGACGTGGATCCAATGGTGGGATCTCGATTGCGCTGACCGGGCCGAACTATCCTCAGATCGCCAAGGCGGCATATGACTTCTCGCAGGGAATGGAGGCATTGCCGGGCCTGTCGGGCATCCGGGTGCAGTATCAGGCCACCCAGCCGCAGCTTTCCATCACGATCGACCGGACGCGCGCGACTGATCTGGGCGTACCGATGTCCGAGCTGTCCTCGACGCTGCGTGCCCTGATCGACGAGGACGAAATCGGCGAGATCACAATCGACGATCAGGCGGTCTCGGTCATCCTGCAATCCGCCGCCGGTGCGGTGCGCGATCCTTCGGACCTTCTGAACCTCTATGTCCGCGCGACCGATGGCAATCTGGTGCCGCTCATACAGTTGGTGAGCTTTGCCGAGGAAGGCGTAGCGGCCGAATTGGACCGTCATGGCCAGCGCCGTGCCATCGAGGTAGACGCGTCGGTCGCGCCCGAACTGACGCTGCGCGAAGCGGTCGAACAGGTCCGTGCCCTCGCCAACGAGACCCTGCCAAGCGGTATCGGGCTGCTGTTGCTTGGAGAAGCCGCCGCTCTGGACGAGACATCGAATGCATTGATGATCACCTACATCATTGCACTGGTCGTGGTCTTTCTGGTTCTGGTGGCACAGTTCGAGAGCATCACCAGTGCCCTGGTCGTCATGGTCACCGTACCCTTCGGCGTCTGCGCGGCGATCTATGCCCTCTGGCTCACAGGGACGACGATCAACATCTTCAGCCAGATAGGGGTTCTCATGCTAATCGGGATCATGGCCAAGAACGGCATCCTGATGGTCGAATTTGCGGATCAGTTGCGTGACAGGGGCATGGCTGTTCTCGAGGCGGCACGCGAGGCTGCCCGCGCCCGGTTACGCCCTATCTCCATGACGCTGGCGTCCACGGTGCTGGCGGGCCTGCCGCTCATCCTCGGCGGTGGTCCGGGGGTCGAGGCGCGTGCTGCCATCGGGTGGGTGATCTTCGGCGGCTTGGGGCTTGCAGCAGCGTTCACGCTGTTCCTGACCCCGGTTGCCTATGCATTGATCGCGGGCCTCGCGCGCAGCCGTGCGTCTGCGGGTCAGGAATTGGAGGCCGAGCTGACTGCCGCAGCCCACCGAACTCCGGCGAAGTAACGCCCGCCTCAGGGCTCGTTCTGCGCCTGCCGGGTCGGTGACTTGTCTGCGATTTCGAGGATGAGTTTGCGCCTGACGGCAGCAGCAAACGTTTCAGCATTCTCGGCCGTCACGACAAACGAGCCCGGTCCGCCTATGATACGGTCCCGAAAGGCCGCCTCCAGATCATAGCTGATAGGCTGACCGCTGCAGCTGCGGCAGAGCACGGCGAGACCATTGATCGTGATGCCGCTATTCAGAACCTCGGCGCGGGCATCCGGGATGCTTGGACCGCTCCAATTGTTCGCACTATCGGCGGAAAGGTCGATGACGGCACGCAGGCCCTCGAACTTGTTGGTCTCGATCAGTCGCATGCCAGTCAGCAGAGCCGCACCGATGGCGTTGCGCCCATAGGCACGCCGGGGCGGCACAAGCAGCGCATCCGCAAACGCCTTGGCACTTTCGGCACTGTCGACCAGCATCCAGTCAACAACCACGTCCTGCGAAAGTGTATCCGCCCATTCGACATAGGTCAGCGCAATATTGCCATATCCGCTGTAGATGATTGCTTCAATGACCGCAGGATCCGTGATCGCTGTGGCATAGCCCAGCCGTTGAAACCGGATCTCATCGTTGTCGATGGATCCTGTTGCGTCTGCCAGCAGAACCAGCTCAAGCGAAACCGGCACTGGTTCCTCTGCGTGCGGCTGGGCGATGGAGAGGGAAAGGACAAGCCCTGAAATCCAGGCCTTCGAGAACAATCCTGTCGGCACTTGGCGGTTTCGCTTGGACATTGAACGCCCCTTGATCGGTCACAGGCCATGCGCCAGTCGACACAGTAGACCTAGGGCTACCTGATAACAGAGCAAGATATCGCCAATCTGGTTGCAGTGCGCAGGTTGCAGCATATGCTGACGGCTCGCGCCCATGCTGGCGGAAAGACAGGTGCGGTCTTCGTGCCGCAGACACACGAAGGCCTCGTTTCATGACAAAGATCAAAATCCAGTTCACGCTGTTCTCGGCGTTCTATTCCCCGCTGATTTCGGCGATGTCGGGCGGCTTCCTCAAGGCCGAGGGGTTGGAGCCTGATTGGTCCGTGTCGGCTCCGGGGAAGTCCGCGATTGAGGCAGTTGTCGCGGGCGACGTGCATGTCTGTCAGACCGCCCTCAGTCAAAGCTTCACGGTGCTTGGCCGCGGCGAGACGCCCAAGGTCATGCATTTCGCCCAGATCAACGAGATGGACGGGTTCTTTCTTACAGGGCGCGAGCCGGATGCCGACTTTCACTGGAAGAAGCTTGAGGGTGCAGAGGTCGTGCTGTTCGGTGGTGGCCAGCCCTTGGCGATGTTCATGTACGCCTGCCACAAGGCGGGTATCGACTTCTCCAAGATCAAGGTGATCAATCCGGGCGGTGCTGCAGACATGGACCGTGCCTTCCGCGAGGGCCAGGGGGCATATGTACAGCAACAGGGCCCCTTTCCGCAGCAACTGGAAAAGGACGGGGTTGGACACGTTGTGGCGAAGGTCGGCCCGCAGATCGGGCCAAACGGGTTTTCTTCGCTCGCGGCAACTCCGGAGTGGCTGGAGACCGACATGGCCAGAGCCTTCACCCGTGCCTACAGTAAGACGCGGGCCTACATGAACGAGACGCCGGCCGCCGAGATTGCCCGGGCCGAGAAGGACTACTTTCCCAAAATCGATCAGGACGTGCTGGCCGATTGCATCGCAACCTATCAAAAGCTGGGGTGCTGGACCCCTCATCTCGAAATCACGCGACCTGCCTACGAGGTCACCTTGGATGTATTCCAGCATTTCGGGACGCTTAAGGAACGCTATGCCTACGAACAGGTTTGCTGCCCGCCGCCGGTTCTCAACTGATGGTGGCCGTGGACAGTGAGACCCTTGCGGAGCTTGCACCAACCGGCGAGTTGCGCGCCGCGGTCAATCTGGGAAACATCCTTCTGGTCACAGGCAAGGCCGGCGATGGGACACCGACCGGTGTGTCGCCGGACATGGCCCGTGCCGTGGCAGACCGTCTGGGCGTTCCAGTTCGCTATGTCACATACCCCTCTCCGGGTGCCGTCGCGGATGCGGCCCAGCAAGGCACTTGGGACATCGGCCTGATCGCCTACGAGGCCGAGCGCGCCGAGACCATTGCGTTCTCCCCTGCCTATGTTGAGATTGAGGCGACTTATCTGGTCCCCGCAAGTTCTTCTGCGCAGTCGCTGAGTGAAATTGACCGTCCGGGCATGCGCATCGCGGTTTCGGCGCGCAGTGCGTATGATCTCTATCTAAGTCGCACGCTGGAGCATGCACGACTGGAGCGCGCCGAGGGATTGGCCGGTGCGTTGGAGCTTTTTTCGAGTGCCGGTCTGGATGCGCTGGCGGGCCTCCGACCTGCGCTGCTGGAGAACGCCCGCACACTCAGCGGCGCGCGCGTGCTGGACGGCCAGTACACAACGGTGCGTCAGGCAATCGGTGTGGTGCCAGAGCATGCGAGGGCAGCGGTCTTTCTTGCGGAATTTGTCCGCGAGGCGCGGGCCAGTGGGGTTGTGCAGGGTTTCGTAGATAGACACGGCGTTACCGGCCGCTTGCAGGTTGGCACGGACGACTAGGCGGCGGGATAGCGCCAGATTGCTGCGCGGAGCCTAGCTCAACATGGCCCGTTGCGTGAATTCTGCACAGCCGAGAAGGCCACAGGCTGTACGTGCATTTTACGCTGCAAGTTCGAACACCTTGTTCACAAAAGGCTCCTCTCCCATGATCCGATACTACCAACTGTAGACGTCACCTCGGTGATCTCCTGGATCACTTCGAGACCTTTCAAGTTTGCCATCACAGTCCAGTATGATTGGCAACCGTTGCCGGAGTCCTTCAGGCGCTTCAAATACGCATGTCCGGATCGGCGTGAACTTCATGCTCCGCCGGCAGGCCCCACAAACCGCGATAGTGCTCCGGCGGAATGTGGCAAACACATTGAGGTGTTTTCACCTGAAACTGCCTATTGACGTCATCCAGCAAAATCTTGTGGAAGGCTGCCCGTGTAAGCCCTCGAAAACATTGTGATCAAACGTGGGTCCCGCGACTCTACTGCGACCGTGCAGCCCGCCGTCTGAGTGGGGGGCGACACAAAGGCCTCTCTGCGACCGGGGGATCGCGTCGCCCTTTTCCCACGCTCGTTCTGGCTCAGAAAATTTGGTCGTAGTCCCCAACCGACGGCTCTGTCCGGATCACAGCGTCCAGTGACTCAAAAATCGCACGGAGCTCCACCTCAGAAACAGTCGATTCGCACACCACCACCAGATTGGGCGTGTTCGAGCTGGCCCGCACCAAAGCCCATGCGCCGCCCTCGAGCAATACGCGAGCACCATTGACCGTGACCACGTCCTCGATCTTCAACGGCCCAAGCCGGTCGCCCTTCATGGCCACCAACCACTCCTGCCGCCGGCCACGGCCGCCGTCTTTCTCTTCCTCGGCGCGATGCGGAGACATTGTCGGTGTCGCATAGGTCGTAGGCAGTGACTTGCGCATGTCGGACATGGACTTGCCGGGATTGCGATCAAGGATCTTGCACAGCTCGACCGCGACCCGCAGTCCGCAGTCGTAGCCCTTGCCGATGGGCGGTGCGAGGAAGTAGTGGCCCGACTTCTCAAACCCCGCCAACGCACCCAGCTCGTGCACGCGGCGCTTCATATGGCTGTGCCCCGTCTTCCAGTAGTCCGCCTTGGCACCCGCTGCAATCAGTTCAGGATCCGAGGCGAACAGTCCCGTCGACTTCACATCGGCCACGAACGTCGCGCCCGGATGTAATTTGACCAGATCGCGTGCCATGATGACACCTACCTTGTCGGCGAAGATCTCTTCGCATTCGTCATCAACGACACCGCATCGATCACCGTCACCATCGAATCCCAGCGCTAGATCCGCACCGCTCTCACGCACTGCGCGGGCCATATCGTGCAGCATCTCCAGAGCTTCCGGATTGGCATTGTAATGCGGGAAATCATAGTCCAACTCGCAGTGCAGTGGCACCACTTCACACCCAATCTGTTCCAGCACGTCTGGCGCAAATGCACCGGCGGTGCCGTTGCCGGTTGCACAGACCACCTTCAAAGGACGGGACATGCGAAAGTCGCCAACCAGATCTGCAATGTAGCGCTCGCGTACGCCCTCGGCCTTCACAAGCCGACCGCCGTCGCGCAGCTCTCCCAGACCGCCGAGGACGATCTCTTTCAGGCGCGCCATCTCGACAGGCCCATGGGTCAACGGGCGACCCATGCCCATCTTGACACCCGTCCAGCCATTCGGGTTATGCGAGGCGGTAACCATTGCAACCGCTTGCGCATCGAGGTCAAACTGCGCGAAATAGGCCATGGGGCTAAGCGCCGTGCCTATATCACGCACCTCGGCACCACCCGACATCAGCCCGACAATAAGTGCTTGCTTGATCGCAAGCGAGTAGGACCGGTAGTCGTTGCCAACCGCAACAACTGCGGGAAGTCCCGCTTCATGCAACTGCGTCGCCAGCCCAAGGCCCAGCGCCTGAATACCTTCCAGATTGACCTCTTCCGGGAACCGCCACCGCGCGTCATACTCTCGGAAGCCAGTGGGTTTGATCATGGGGACGGTCAGACTGTCGAAGGTATTCACCTCCACAGCCTGTCGGGGAGCAAGGGGCATGGGGCCTCCGAAAATGGCGCAACTAAAGTATGACGGGGGAGGCTTTGGCAGGACTGTCGATGGATTGCAATACATCCAATAGCGCAGGCATCTGGTCCAGTGGGATCATGTTGGGCCCGTCCGACGGCGCATTGTCTGGGTCAGGATGCGTTTCGATGAAGAAACCCGCGACGCCCACAGCAGCAGCAGCGCGCGCAAGGACAGGCGCAAATTCACGTTGTCCACCGGAAGCCCCACCCAGCCCGCCAGGCTGCTGCACGGAATGCGTCGCGTCGAAGATCACCGGATAACCTGTGGCCGCCATTTGCGGCAAACCACGCATGTCAGTGACGAGCGTGTTATAACCGAACGAACTGCCTCGTTCCGTCAGCATGATGTTCTGGTTACCTGTCGAAGCGACCTTCGCGGCGACATTGGGAATGTCCCATGGCGCAAGGAACTGACCCTTCTTGATATTTACGATACGCCCGGTCTGACTGGCAGCCAACAGAAGATCGGTTTGACGACAGAGAAAGGCCGGGATCTGGAGAATATCGCAGACTTCCGCTACGGGCGCGCACTGCTCCGGCAAGTGGATATCGGTGAGCACCGGACAACCCACTTTGGCTTTGACCCCGGCCAAAACCTTCAATCCCTCGTCTATTCCCAGTCCACGCTTGCCGGATACAGAGGTCCTGTTGGCCTTGTCGAAGCTGGCTTTGAAGACAAAGCCAATGCCACGCGCCCCGCAAGCCTCTGTCAGCGCGCCGGCGATATCGATGGAATGCTGCTCACCCTCGGCCTGACACGGGCCTGAAATCAGAGCGAAAGGCATCTTGTTGCTGAACTGGACCGCCCCTGCAGAGACGGTCCGTTGCGCGTTCTGGGTCACTGGATTCTCCCAAGGCCCGCTTCGGTCAAATGCTGGCCTGTTCGCGGATCAGCGAAACAGTCAACGATCCGATAATGTAGAACCCGAGGAAGCCGAAGAATGCAAGCGCTGTCGTCTCGAGCTTCTTGGGATAATTCGCTTGGTCTGGCATGGATGGAGAAGACACCATCTCCAGATACCTGCCCTGCCGCCGAGCATTGGCGTTGGCAACCTCACGGCGTTCGACGGCGGCCGCAAAGATGGCCGAGGACGCTTCGACCTCAAAACGAGCCTTGGTCATGGCCAGGTTGATATCCGCCAGCGAGGTCTCGTCTTCAGTGCTGTTGCCAGTGAGGTTCTGGCGGCGGTTGGCAATCTGGGATTGCAGAGTCTCGATCTGGTTCGAAATCCGCTGGACACGTGGGTCGGATCGTCCGGTGACACGCAACAGGTTCGCTTGACGCCCGCGCAGTGCTTCAAGCTCGACTTCCATGCCGCCGATGATCTGCATCTCAGCCGCGACTTCGCCTTCGACTGTGAAGGTATCCAGGGCTTTCTGCAATTCTGCGACGCTCTGCTGTGCCTGCCGCAACCGCTCTTCGGCATCAACCAGATTTCCGTCCGCATCACGCACGGCATCCGCCTGGATCCGTTCGGACAGGCGGTTCACCATTTCCTCGGCGTAGCCGATGATCGCAGTCGAAAACCGATATGCGCTTTCGGGGTCGGCCGCCACCATTGACAGCTCGAGCATCCCTTCGCTCGGATCATAGCTGACCGTGGTATACTCGGTGTAGTACTGATAGGCCGCCTCAAAACTCGCATCAGCTGGCAGGCGGTGCCAATAGTCCAGTTGCGGCTGCTGGAAATGTGCAACCCAACCGTGCTCGGCGTCCAACCGTTTCAGCACATCGCGAGAGTAGATATAGCTGTAAACCGCGTTTGGATCGAAGATCCCACCGCCGCCGCCGCCAAGGAACGAGCTTAGCAACCCGCCACCACCGCTACTTCCGCCCGATGCGCTTTGCACCATGAACTGCGAGTCGGATTTGTAGAGCTCGGAAGCCTTGAACCACATGAACCAGGCCACGATGACCGTCGGCAGCAACACGAAGAGCCATAGCTTGACCAGCATGCCACCACCCTTGCGGCGACGGCGGCGCACGAGATCACGGCGAATTGCTTCGACCCGTTCGGCGCGCAAAGCAGGCGTATCGGCTTTCAGATCTGGGCGCAGTGCAGGCAGAGCACTGCCCTTGGGTCCCTTCTTCGGCTGCGCATCAGCAGGTCCATTGACCCGGGCTTCGACACCCGCAGCCGCACCCTCACGTTGCTTCATACGTTGCCGGATCCGGGCTTCCTTGGCCGCGCGGTGCTTGGCGATGGCGTCTGCGTCAACTGCAGGGGGCGTCTCGACCCGGTCGCCCGCGGACGAGCCGAGCGCATTGTCCTCGGATCTGTCCGAGAACAACCCCGGGTCCGTACCCTCGGCACGGCCCAGTTCAGGATCTCTCTTCTGATCTTCACTCATAGTCGTAAAGCTCTTTCGCCTCTTCCAGACTGTCGAACATATGCAGCGTCCCATCCATCAACACCGCCGCCTGGTCGCAGTATTGCTTGAGGGTTTCGGGACTGTGCGACACCATCACCAGTGTCGAGTACTCCAATCTTTCCCGGAACATCATCGCTGCCTTTTCGTTGAAGTTCCTGTCACCGGCAGATGCACCCTCATCGACAAGATAGTAGTCGAAATCGATCGCCATGAGCATCGCAAAGACAAGCCGGGAGCGCATTCCCGAAGAATAGGTGCGCACCGGCATGTCCATGTAATGATCAAGCTCGGCAAAATCGACGCAGAACGCCAGCATCTCATCCGGATCACGATCATAGATCTGGGCAAGGTACCGAATATTTTCTGCGCCTGACATTGTCCGCACAACGCCGCCATTAAAGCCTACCGGCCAAGAGATCCGGCCCTCACGCGCGATCCGCCCGTGATCCGGCTTCTCCAGCCCCGCCATCATGTACACAAGCGTGGTCTTGCCGGTGCCATTCGGCGCCAGAATGCCAAGATTACGCCCGACGTCCACCTTGAACGAGGCGTTGTGCAATACGACCTTCTGGTGGCCTTTGCTCCAGAAGGACTTGCTGACATTGTCGAACCGGATCATTCGATATCCAGGCTACCAGGGGTCCAAGCTATTCTACGCTTCTGCGGCTTGTTACCCAGTAGATAACGCATTTTTGGTTAATATCGTAGTGTTTCCTTGGCAAATTTAAGGCCCGGAGCGGGTATTTCTGCCTCCAAGTCGTTCGGGGTGCTAGAAATCTTCGAGTTCCAAGGCTAGGTCAGTTTCATGATTGAAAAGCTCTTATCCCTTCTTGGGGGCACCGAAAGCGCCCCTCCTGAAGATACCGCAAAAGCAGGGCGCGTCGCCATCGCAGCCATTCTGGTCGAGGCCGCACATGCAGACGGAGTCTATCTCGATGCCGAGCAAACCACAATCGACCAGATCCTCGCCGAACGCTACGGCCTTGCTGCCGCTGATGCGATGGCCTTACGCACTGAGGGCGAAGTCGCACAGTCGGAAGCGGTCGATCTGGTTGGTTTCACGCGCGCCGTCAAAGATGCCGTTCCCTTCGAAGAACGCATCGAGGTGATCGAGTGCGTCTGGCGCGTTATCTATGCAGATGATGATCGGGACATGGACGAAGGCAATCTGATCCGCAAGCTTGCAGGATTGTTGTATGTGCCCGACCGGGACGCAGGTCTCGCGCGCCAACGTGTTCTTGGCAACTTGGAGGACTGACCATGCTGTGGCCTTCAATCATGTCGCACGTCTCTATCGGGAGCAACGATCTGGCTCGTTCGCTTGCGTTTTATGACGCGGTCCTCGCCACATTGGGCGGTAAAAGGCTGATCGAACATCCAGGAGAGGCCGTCGCCTACGGTCGGCAGTACCCGGAGTTCTGGGTGAACACTCCTCTGGACAACAAGCCGGCCACCACAAGCAATGGCGTCCATTTTGCATTTCATGCCGACAGCAAAACTGATGTCGACGCATTCTACAAAGCTGCTTTGGCACAGGGAGCCGAGGATTCGGGTGCACCGGGCTCCCGCGCTGCATATGGAGCGCCCTATTACGGCTGCTTCGTGAAAGACCCTGACGGGCACAAGATCGAGGCTACTTTCTGGGACACTGAGATGGACGCGGACACGCCCGGTTAGAGCGGAAGCCGATTATTCCTGATGACAAGCTGCCACCACGAAGTCGTTTTTACACTCTCGCGGTATCAACATGCCTATGATCCGACCGACGGCGTTCCATACCTCCTCGAAGGCTGTGCACCCGTAAGCACCCAGAGGGTTTGGTCGGAGTTTGATCCACCACTTCCGGAACTGGCTGACCGAGATGGGCGCCTCGAATTGGGTGATGAAGGCTTTTGACCGACAGCTCGAGAATGAGCGACGTTGCGCACTGCCGGTCCGAGTGCAGTCGCGAACGCAGTACAATTCCGTGACCGGCCAGACGAACCGAACAAGACCGTCCAGAAGGACACAAACGCTCGCCTGTCGGCATTGTGTTGCGCAAAGCGTGCCGGGCGCCGGGATCTTTGGACTTCATGGCTGACTTCTCTGGCGGACGGTTGATCTTTTCGCACCGAATGGCTCGGTCCAGAATGATATGACATCCTGCCGTCCCGGTCGCGGTTTGAGGTGTCAGACTCAATGCCAATTCATAGCCGAACCGGTTGCATTGATCGCATGAAAAAGACCCCCTCGCTGGGAGGGGGCCGAGTTTCACGATGCCAAGTTCACGGGTGGTACATCAAACGGCCGAGTGACAAAGCCGTTCGAACCCGTATACTCAGTCTCGAGACGTCATCAGCGACCAGGACGTAGTGTCGAGCACGAGCAGAGCAGCAGCAATGAAGCTCAAGATCAGCACCTCGGCCAGATAGGTGACGGTAGGGTCAGAGGCGGTGGCAGATATCTCCGCTACCGCCTCAAGAGGAACGGTGACGCCAGCAAGTGCTGCAGACAAAACGAACGCAACGCGCAAACACGGTATCTTTGTCATGTCGCGATCCTCCCATTAAGTTTCTGAGTACCAGTGGTAAATGATTCTAAATTAAATGTCAATTTGAGCTTTATAAGCCAGTTGACTCTTGTCAGCCAAGTGCCGTTCCAACAATGTGATCGCAAGTTCATTGTGGAGGCAAACATGTGGCGTGACCGGAGACTGCTTGACCTGCTTGGGACCGAGCACCCCATCATTCAGGCACCTATGGCTGGCTCGTCCACACCGGCCATGGCGGCAGCGGCAGCCAACAGCGGCTGCCTCGGCTCGCTGGGCTGTGCGATGATGTCTTCTGCCGCCTATGCGGCTTCCTATGGTGAAGCGCGTGCCGGAACCAACCGGCGCCTGAACATGAACTTCTTCTGTCACAAGGAACCGTCGCCTGATCCCGGGAAAGCGGCTACGGCGCAAGAGCGTCTCCGGCCCTTCTACGACGAACTCGATGTTGGCGATGTTCCGGACATCAAGCCAACAAACTTCCCCTACGGCGACGAAATCCATGCAGCCGTCCGCGCCTCCCGTCCCGGCGTTGTCAGCTTTCATTTCGGCCTGCCGGACGACCGGTTTGTGCGTGATCTGAAAGAAATAGGCACCGTCATTCTGTCATCGGCCACCACGCCCTCCGAAGCGCGTGATCTGGAAGCGCGCGGCGTTGATGCCGTGATTGCGCAGGGGTGGGAAGCCGGCGGCCACCACGGTTACTACTTGACGGACCAGAGTGCGCAGACCGGCACGATGGCTCTGGTGCCTCAGGTGGTTGACACGGTGCAGGTGCCGGTGATTGCAGCGGGCGGAATCGCAGATGGCCGAGGGATTGCAGCCGCGCTTGCTCTGGGCGCCGCGGGCGTCCAGATCGGGACGGCGTTTCTGTCAACAGCCGAGGCCGGGATCCCCGCGCCCCATCGCCGCGCGCTGGCTGCGTCTGACGGCACGGATACAAGGCCGACGCAGGTGTTCTCCGGTCGCCCCGCGCGCGGCATCGTCAACCGATACATGGAGGCATTGGCGGACCACGAGGATAAGCTTCCCGACTTCCCGTTGATGAACACGCTGACCGGGCCACTGCGCAAAGCCGGTGCGGCTGCGGACAGTCCTGATTTCCTGTCGCTCTGGGCCGGACAGGCAGTCGGGTTGAACCGCGAAGGCACTGTAGCAGATCTTGTCGAAACGCTGGTTACCGAGACCCGAGCAGCCTTCGACCGCATTGCCTGACCGCTACTGGTCAAATCCGCCGAGACCCGTTATGCACCGCCGATCCTCCAGACCGGAATGAAAAACATGACTGAGCACATCACGATCCGCCCCCGTCCGGGGGTCCTCGACATCACGCCCTATGTGGGTGGAGCCAGCCATGTGGACGGCGCCAACAGGGTCGTCAAGCTAAGCGCCAACGAGAACCCGTTTGGCCCCAGTGCGCATGCAATCGACGCATTTCGCGATCTTTCAGGCAGCCTTGGTCTGTATCCAGAAGATCACGCTCCGCTGGTGGACGCCATCTCGCATGTGCATGGCATCGAGCCTGCGCGGATCATTCTTGGCGCAGGTTCCGACGAGATCATCTCGCTGCTCTGCCAGGCCTATACGACCCAGGGCGACGAGGTTCTTTACTCGGAGCACGGCTTCCTGATGTACAAGCTGTCGGCCATGGCGGCGGGCGCGACGCCGGTAACGGCGCCAGAGCTGAACCTGACAACAGACGTGGATGCGCTGATCGGTGCGATGACCGACCGCACGAAGCTTGTGTTTGTCGCGAACCCGAACAATCCGACAGGCACCCTTGTTAGCAACTCGGATCTTGCCCGGCTGGCCGACGCCTTGCCGCCACAGGCGCTGCTGGTGATTGATGCGGCCTATGCAGAATACCTCCGTCCTGCTGACCACGACGGGGCGATCGATCTGGTCCGTGACCGCGACAACGTGTTGATGACCCGGACCTTTTCGAAGATTTACGGGCTTGCCGCCGTGCGCCTTGGATGGGCGTACGCACCTGCACATGTCTGCGACATCTACCACCGGGTTCGCGGGCCGTTCAACGTGACAGCGCCCGCGCTGGCCGCAGGTGAGGCCGCCATGCGCGATCAGGCCTATGTGGAACGCTGCCGTGTCACGAACGAGGTCTGGCGCGATTGGCTTACCCGCGAAATCGAGGCTGCTGGTCTGCCGGTCGTCCCGTCCAAGGGCAACTTCCTGCTTGTCCAGGCCGGAGATCGCGTGGCTGATCTGGACGCTCACCTGAAATCCCGTGGCTTGATCGGACGACGCGTCGACGCGTATGGGCTGGCTGGATATCTCCGGATTTCCGTGGGCGATGAAGAGGCCTGCCGGATGGTGGCAGAGGCCGTTGCGGCTTTCGGGAAATGACATCTCTCGCGCAATCCGAGCCCATCTTTCGAAAAGTCGCACTGATCGGACTGGGGCTGATTGGATCATCAATCGCCTGGGGTGCCCGCAAGTCGGGCGCCGCCACAGAGATTGTCGGAACCGCGCGCTCGGCAGCCACGCGCCAGCGGGCGGCGGAGCTGGGGTTTTGCGACCGGATCACGGATACAGCGATCGAGGCAGTGCAGGGTGCGGATCTGGTTGTCCTCTGTGTGCCTGTCGGTGCGTGTGGCCCGCTCGCTGCCGAGATCGCGCCACATCTGGCAAACGGCGCCACGATCACGGATGTCGGATCAGTCAAGCAGGCAGTCATCGAGGCCGTCGCGCCCCACATGCCCGATCATGTCCATTTCATTCCGGGCCACCCGATGGCGGGAACAGAGAACTCTGGCCCCGATGCAGGTTTTGCCGAACTGTTCCAGAACCGCTGGACGCTGCTCACACCGCTGCCCGGTGCAGACGAGGGCGCAGTCGATCGGCTCAAGCAGTTCTGGCAGGCACTGGGCGCGTTGACCGAACGGATGGATGCCGAGCATCACGATCTGGTTGCAGCAGTCATCAGCCATGTGCCCCATGCGATTGCCTACACGATGTGCGGTGTTGCGGATGATCTGAAACGGGTGACGCATCAGGAGGTCGTGCAATTCTCGGCCGCAGGGTTCCGCGACTTTACGCGGATCGCCGCCTCCGACCCGACCATGTGGCGGGATGTGTTCCTGACCAACAAGGATGCGACAATCGAAATTCTTGGCCGGTTCGTTGAAGAGCTGATGTCTCTGCAACGCGCAATCCGGACGGGCGATGGTGACCATCTGCATGACTACTTTACGCGCACCCGAGCGATCCGCCGTTCGATCATCGAGGCGGGTCAGGACACTGACGCGCCTGATTTCGGCCGGACGCCTGCACCGCAGCAGCAGGGCTGAGAGATGATGCGCCGCGCGTTTGCAATTGGCGCAGCGGTGTTTCTCGGGCACTTGGCCATGAGTGGCCCCATCGTCTTTGCAGCAGAGGTCCCGGTATCCCGGCCAGTGACCGAGAGCCCGAGAAAAGTACAGGCCGTGACGTCTGAAGGCGCCCGTACCGATGAGACGTCCCTCGCATTCAAGTCACCCATTCCCAAACCCCGCCCTTCGAGCGAACAGATCCCGCCGCCACGGGTCACCGCCCCTGCAAAGGGCAAGCTGATCTGCGAGGACCCCCGGCTTGTCGGAACGCGTGCGCAGAATGTCATCGGTCATCTGCCGGGTTGCGGGATTCTCAACCCTGTGAAGATCCGCGAGATCGCAGGCGTCAAACTCAGTTCGCCCGCAACGCTTGATTGCCGCACTGCGCGTACCTTCGCCAACTGGGTGTCAGGCGTGGCCCAGCCTGAGGCAAGGCGCACGTTGGGGGCAAGGATCTCCAAGATCTGGCTCATGGGGACCTATACCTGCCGGACCCGGAACAATCGTCCGGGGGCGCGCGTGTCCGAACACGGCGCGGGACGAGCCATTGATGTGGGTGGTTTCTGGCTTGGAAACGGACAGCGCGTGACGGTTCTGGGCAACTGGGGCCAAGGCGCGCCCGGCAAGTTTCTGAGGAGTCTCTGGAAGAAAGCGTGCGGGCCGTTCACAACCGTTCTCGGTCCCGGCGCGGACCGCTTTCATCAGGATCATCTGCATCTGGACACAGCCTACCGAAGCAGCCGCTACTGTCGTTGAGTCTTGTCTTTGCCAGTGTGTGCGGCCACGAATTGCTCGGCTACTGCGATCATGTCCGGCTCGGACAACAATGCCCTTGCCTCGTCAAGCGTCACGAACTTGCGCACACGCTGATCGATTTCCAGCCATGTATCGTGGATCTTCTCGACGCGCATCGCATAGATTACGACTTTGGTTGCCCAGATTAGCGGAGGCCTGATCTTAGGACTACAGTAGCTTCCGATGGGCGCTTTGAGGACGTTGCCGACGAGCCCCGCTTCCTCCAGTGCCTCCAGCGCCGCTGCCTTTTGCGGGGTCAAGCCCGCATCAATGCCACCCTTGGGGAAAACCCAACGCCCGGTACGCCGGGACGTCACGATGGCAAACTGTACCGGGTCGGTGTCGGGCAGCCATGCCAGAACGCCGGCCTGGTTTTCGATCCATGACACGTATCGAAGCTTCGAAATATCGTCCGGCGCTTTCACGTCTGATCCTCTTCGCGCACCCTGACCCGGGCAAGCAGGGCTTCAAGGTCTGGGTCAGGGATCCCAAGTTCCTGCAGATGCGCCAGAGTGTTCTCCAGATACTCTTTGTTGGGGCCTGAAGGTCCCACCGCTTCGCGAATAATTGTCGCCTGCTCGGTTTCGGTCAAGCTGCCAGCGTACTGCGGATGACTGCGGTCGACGACATAGCAAAGCGCGTCGACCGAGCGGCCATCGTCCAGTGCAAGCGGATAGCGCGTTTCGAAGTAAGCGTAGGAAACAAGCTCGCGTTCGACCAGATAGTCGCGCACTTCGCGTTCCCTTGTCGGGCAAATCCGGAACGCAACGCCGGTACAAGACGCGTGTGGAGCCCAGTCGAGCCCCAGCACCAGCCCCGGTCGCTCCGGCGTCCCTCGGTAGTGGCGCGAGGTCAGGGTGAAGCGCCGGGCAAACCCGTCCAGCCGGGCAATCCGGCGCTCGAGAAACTCGAACCCCGGCTTCCACATCAACGAACCGTAGCCAAAAACCCATAAATCGCCGCGTTGCATCGCCTCTCCTACACGGATATCCCGACAGCGGTTAACGGGTGGCAGGTTGCCACGCAAGGGAGGCCCGCATGAGACGACGGCTGTTGAGATGGGTGCTGAGCATCTGTGTGATCGGAGCGGTGGTCTGGTCCGGCTGGTGGTTCGTGGGCTCAGAAGGGCAGAAAGCAGGGTTGGAAGCCTGGTTCGAACAGCAACGAAAGCAGGGCTGGCAGGCCGAGGCCGCATCGGTGGAGGTGAGTGGCTATCCGGACGCCTTCAATCTTGTAGCCAGGGAGATGGCGCTGGCCGATCCCGCGACCGGTTGGGCCTGGAACGCACCGGAATGGAAGGTCGACAGTACGTCGACAACGCCAACACGGTTCACCGTGACATGGCCGGATGTCCAGACCATCGCGGTGCCAGGCGCCAAGGCTGATATTCGCAGCGAGATCATGACCAGTGTGCTCGACGTGCGGCCCGGCCCGTCCATGGAACTCCGCCAACTTGCAGGCGATATCCGTGCGCTTGCCATTACAGGTGAACAGGGATGGAAGGCTGGTGCTGACGAGGTAAGCCTCGACCTGTTCGAGAAGCCTGCGGACCTTGGCCCGCCCAACAGCTATGATCTTGAATTCTCAAGCACCAAGCTGAAGCTGCCGAAAGAGGTGGTCGCGGCCATTGATCCGACCGGATGGCTGAAGCCCGCTGTCGACCGGGTGACCATATCCGGGCACGCCGCGTTTCAGGAACCGATCGACCGGATCGCGTTGGAGGAAGGTCGGCTTGCGCTTCGTGCAGCGACCATCCGCGAAGCAGGTTTCGAATGGGGCGATATGCGGCTTGTCGCCAAGGGCGCCGTACAGATCGACGATCGCGGGTTTCCCGTGGGCAAGATCGAGATCGACGCGCGTGAGTGGCGTCAGATGATCCGGCTTGCGGTGAGCGCGGGGATTGTTGACTCCGACACTGCGCGTTCCGTGACCAAAGGGGTCGAGTTCCTGACCGTTCTGACAGGCGGTGGAGACGATCTTTCCCTGCCCATTGGGTTGTCTGGCGGGAAAGTCCGCCTCGGACCTTTTGCGATAGCAGATGCGCCGCGGTTGGCCCCGCCGCAGCTTTAGGTCACGCCACCTGTTGGCTGGACAACAACATCTGACGCGGCCCCGCCCGCTTCCGTATCACCACTGACCACCTCGACCTTGCGCCGGGCGATTGTGAGATCATTCTCCAGAAACACTGCCCTTAGCCGGTGATAGATCTCACGCCTCAGCACGAACTGCGCTCGTGGCAGGCATTTGAACTTCACCCGGAACACCAGTGCGCTGTCGTCGTCGACGAAGTAAACGCCCTGACTTTTCAGGGGTTCAATGAACTTCGGCCCGTGATCGGGATGCGCCAGGAACTCCTTGCCGACCTCCTTGACCACTTTCTTGAATTTCTGCGGGTCCGTTTCGGGTTCCATCCGGAATGGCATTTTGTAGATCACCCAGTCGCGGTTGTGGTTGGTAATCTGCTTCAGCTCGCCAAAAGGGATGGTGATGACGGGACCGCGGTGGTGGCGCAACTGAAGTGACCTGACCGAGATCGCCTCGACCTCGCCGCGCAGATCCGTGTCCAGCTCGATGTACTCGCCCACCCGGAACGCATCATCGATCAGGAAGAAGACGCCCGAGAAGACATCGCGCACCAGCGTTTGCGCACCAAAACCGATGGCAATGCCGACGATCCCGGCAGAGGCAATCAGCGGCCCGATATCCACTCCGATGGCGGCCAGAATGATCATCCCAATGGCCAGCGCCAACAGACCAAGCAACACGTTGCGGAACAGCGGGATCAGTGTTTCCAACCGTGTGCCGGCTGATATCTGGCTTGGATCCGCGTCTTCCGCTGCATCCGAGACCCGCACCTCGGTGTACAGGGCTGCCCGAACAAGGCGCCAGACCAGCGCCCCGACCAACAGCGTCAACGCGATATCGAAAATGGCGCTGGCCCACGGCGCCGCCCCTGCGCCTTTGGTCAATATGAAAAGATCCACACCCCACAGCGCAAACACCGCAATGGTTGCGACCAGACCCAGAGCCACACGCCATGCGCCCTTCAGAACACCTCGGAACCGCGCTTGCCATTCGCCTTGCCTGCCAAGCGCGCTGGAGGTCAGCTCGTCCCCTACCCGGTCCAGCACCGGCAGCAGCAACACCACGCAGACCGTACCCAAGGGACCGTCCAGCCGATGTTGCCCGCGTTCCAGCCAATGCAGCAACCACCACGTTCCCGCGCCGAACAGATATGCCAGCATCCCGTAGGGCGCTGCGGCGGCGAGAATCCGCAGTAACCCGCGGCCCTCGGCATGGAGCACACCCTCCAATGCGACCGTGATCTGGTGCGCATGGATCAGCACGGCCCAGATCAAGCTCAGAAGCACCAAGGTGCCTGCCAGCGCGACCGTTACCATCGCAGGCGGAAATCCAAATCCCAGCGTCGGCGACAGCCCGGCCAACAGCCAGCCACCGACACCAACAAAAGCACAGCGCCGCATCAGGCCGTAGATCCGCGCCGCCGCTTGATCGCTGCTTGCGGCCAGTCGCAAACCCGGGTGGTCTGGCGCAAACAGGCGGCGCACCACGACCATGGCCGTCCAGGTCCAGCTGACCCCGGAGACGAATATCCAGACCCAGCCATTCAAGGGGCCAAGCGCCCCGGACGATAGCGCCGCGACCAGCTCGGTCACGGACACAAAGGCAATGATCGGAAGCACCTCGAGGACAAACAACCCCAGCGCCCTGACCAGCCTTTCGATATATTCGGGGCTGTCTGACACGGCAGCAAGCCAACGCCTGGGTTTGGTGAGCAGTACGCTGATCAGCCATCCGGCCAGAAACCCACCGAGGATCATGGCAAGCGCGGCAACCACCATTCCGGCAAGACCACTCTCAGCGGTGGCGAGCCGCTGCTCGACCTGGGGTCTGCGTTCATCGAGAGACATCAACGCCTTGGCCCATCGCTGGGCACGGGCTCCGATACGGGTCAGCATGTCGTCCAGACGCGTACTGGCCACTTCGAAGGGATTGGCGCGCTCGTCCATGACCTTGGCATCTTCGGCAGCCTGCCGATCCAGTTCTTCGCGGAGCAGCGCGCGTACCTCTGTGTCGGTCAGTCGGGACATAACACCGTCGATCAGATCGGGCGTCAGCGGGCGTGGGATCTCGACAGGCTCGGTCGCACCCTCGCCGCCAGAGGCAACCCACTGAGCATGGCCGGAAGCAGGTGAGACCAGTGCGATCAGGCATGCCAGCAGCAGCGTCGACGCCCAGGTTCGTATCAAGCCTGTTGCCCTCACAGCGTACGCTCCCCTCGGAAATCATTTCCGTCTCGAAGGTCAGTTAACGCGCGGAACCATGCCCCGGCAACCAAAGCTTGGTGATTGTGAACGGGCGTTAACACTCCGGTTTCCTGTACATACACATGCCATACGCTTGCGGTACGAGTGCCATACGCATGCCATACGGGGTCGATCCCGGCGCCTTGTCAGCTTTCGTAGCGGGTTGCACCGCGACGGTGGGTGTCCACCGGATCAGACATCACCACTGCATGGTGGGCGCGTTGATCACAATTTGAACGCGGACAGACACGGCAGTTGATGCCAATCTGATCAGGCTTGATCCCACCCAAAGCGAAGCGTTCGGCGTAGCCGATTTCGGACGCATGCTCGACGGCGCAGCCCACGGCCACCGCAAGGCGAACATCCTGATTGTGGCGTGTGAAACGAGGCCGATCGACAGTGCGCGAGAAGACGAAGAACTGCGAGGAATCCGGTGTCTCGACAAACTGCGTAACGACCCGCCCGGGCACTCGGAACGACGTGTGGATATCCAGCCGAGGGCAGGCCCCGCCATGCTCGGCCAAAGGAAAGTCCGTCGAGTTGAACCGCTTGGTTACGTTCCCGGCCTTGTCGATACGCAAGAAGAAGAACGGCACCCCCTGCGCGCCTGTTCGCTGCAATGTCGTCGCCCGGTGACAGGCCTGTTCGAACGAAACGCCGAACCGGGTCGCGAGGTGATCCATGTCATATTTGCAGTCCTGCGCAGTTTTCAGAAAGTCTGCATACGGCATCAGAACGGCGGCTGCGAAGTAGTTCGCCAGCTCGACCCTGCACCGCGCTGCGCCGCGTGCGTCAGTGATCTTGGAGCCTTCAAGCTTTTGGTCAAGCAGCTCTGTTTGTTCAACCAATCCAGCAACATGAACCAACTGGAAGACGCGGTTCTGGTGATCCAGAGCCTCGGACAGCCGGACTTCTCGTCTGACTTCGTCATAGTCGCGCAATGTGTAAGGAAGCTCCGAGACCGGCACCACGCGCACCGAAAGCCTATGCCGCGATTGCAGGCGCTCCTTCAGGCGCACATACATCTCGTCAGTAGGAACGGCGCCGTCCTCCCAGAACGCTTCGGCCGCTTTCTCCAGACGCGCAAAATGGTTGCGGTTGCTGCGAAAATGCGTGTGGACGATGGCCTCCGGCGAGGTTGCAATGACAGCAGGTGATCCGGCGCCGCCTGTTTCGGCCAGAGTGAGTAACTGATCCGTCGCCGCCTCGTTCGCGCGGTGAAGCCGGAGCACGCATTGAACCAGATCCGGGCTGTGCACCAAGGCCGCACGTAGTTGAGTCAGATCCGGGCGCGCGCCTTCGAACAACGGACCCTGCAGTACGGCACGCAGATCGGAGAGAATGGTCGCGTCTTCGTCGTCAGCGATTTCCCGCCAGTCGACGCCATATGCCTCGAACAGCTTGAGCATGACCGGCACCGACACGCTGCGTTCGTTCTTCTCAAGCAAATTTACATAACTTGTGCTTATACCCAGTGCCTTGGCCATTTGAGCCTGAGTTTCGCTGCGATCCAGCCGAAGCTTGCGCATGTGCGGTCCGATGAATGTCTTGCTCATACCACAGATCTCCGTCGAGTTCACAGATTTACAGATATGTATATTTGTAAAATTTCGCGTTTACAACAGGACTCGGAATAATTTTCCATTTACTGAAATTGTGTCCATACACGCTCCAACAGAACACAACCTCTGGAGGAAACATCATGCGTACCGGCATTAACCATCTCTTTATTCCGGGTCCCACCAATGTGCCAGAGGCTGTGCGTCAGGCAATGAACGTTCCGATGCAGGACATGCGCGCGCCAGATTTCGGTGACCTGACGCTGAACCTCTTCTCCGATTTGAAAAAGGTCATGAAGACTGAAACCGGCACCGTGATGATGTTTCCAGGCTCCGGCACCGCCGCATGGGAAGCTGCGATCACCAACACGCTGAAACCGGGTGATCGGGTGCTGATGTCCCGCTTTGGTCAGTTCAGCCACCTTTGGGTCGAAATGGCCCAGCGGCTTGGTCTGGACGTCGAACTGGTCGAGGTTCCATGGGGCGCAGGCGTACCCGTCGAGGAATACGGTCGGCGTCTGGCAGCTGACATCAACGGCGACATCAAGGCCGTGTTCGCCACCCATAACGAAACTGCAACTGGCGTGACCTCGGACATAGCGGGTGTTCGCCGCGTTTTGGACGAGTGCTATCACAACGCCATGCTGTTTGTGGACGGCGTGTCCTCGATCGCTTCCCTGGACTTCCGCATGGATGAATGGGGCGTCGATCTGGCTGTAACCGGTAGCCAGAAGGGGCTGATGCTGCCCGCCGGTCTGGGCATCCTCGGCGTGAGTGAGAAAGCCCTCGAGGCATCGAAGAAAGGCACGATGAACCGCGCCTATTTCGAGTTTCAGGACATGCTGAAGCTGAACGCCGACGGCTACTTCCCTTACACGCCGCCAACACAGCTGTTCCATGGCCTGCGCAAGTCGCTCGACCGTATCTTCGCCGAAGGTCTGGAGAACGTGATCGACCGTCATACGCGCCTTGCTGAAGGCGTGCGCCGCGGCGTGGCGGCCTGGGGTCTGGATCTTGTGGCTGAACACGAAAATTGGCACTCGAACACAGTATCCGCCATTCGTTCGCCTGCGGGCGTGGACGCCCGCGATGTGATCCGCATCGGATACGAGCGCTACAATACATCGTTTGGATCGGGTCTGTCGCAACTGGCAGGGAAAGTCTTCCGGATCGGTCACCTTGGCGACCTGAACGAAGGTATGTGCCTCACATCCCTGGCCATTGCCGAGCTGTCACTGGCGGAAGCCGGGGCCAAGATCGAGTTCGGCTCGGGCGTAGGCGCCGCACAGGCATGGTTTGCTGAGGACAGCATGGTCCCACAAATGCGGATGGCTGCAGAGTAAATACTCGGCCACCCACAGAATTCAACTACAGCAAAAAAACATGACGCCGCCCTGTAGCGGGGCGGTGCACGGGAGAGAACAGCCCGGTCAACCGGGCAATCCAAGCCAGGAGGACGTCATGGATATTCACGAGTATCAAGCAAAAGAGATATTGCAGGGCTTCGGTGTTCCGGTGCCGCGCGGCGGGTTGGCGTATTCACCCGAACAGGCCGGGTATCGTGCCCGCGAACTGGGCGGCGACAGGTGGGTCGTCAAAGCACAGATCCATTCAGGCGGTCGCGGCGAGGCAGGTGGCGTGAAGCTGTGCCGATCGGAAGAAGAGGTCCGCGACTACGCGGCAACGCTCTTTGGGCGCCAATTGGTCACCAAACAAACCGACGCGAACGGCAAGGGTGTATATCGCCTCTACGTGGAAGAAGCCTCTGATATCGCACAGGAATTATACCTTGGATTTGTGCTGGACCGCAAGTCCGAGCGCATCATGATCGTCGCATCAGGCCATGGTGGTATGGAGATCGAGGATCTGGCCGAGGAAGATCCTGACAGCCTCTGCCGTATGGTTGTCGACCCGGCAGTCGGCCTTGCCGAGTTTCAGACGCGGGAACTGGCTTTCAAGCTGGGTCTGACCGGTAAACAGATATCCCAAATGTCGGGCATGCTGCGCGCATGTTACCGTGCCTACCGTGATCTCGATGCGACCATGGTTGAAATCAATCCTCTGGTCATAACTGGCGCAGGCGATCTTGTGGCACTGGACGCCAAGATGTCCTTTGACACCAATGCGCTGTTCCGTCGCCCGCACATCAACGAATTGCGCGACCGCAGCCAGGAAGATCCGCGGGAATCGAATGCCGCGGACAAGGGGCTGGCCTATGTCGGCCTCGACGGGGATATTGGCTGCATCATCAATGGTGCTGGTCTGGCCATGGCTTCCATGGACATGATCAAGCTGGCAGGGGGTGAGCCCGCCAACTTTCTGGACATCGGTGGCGGCGCCTCTCCCGAGCGGGTGTGCGAAGCGTTCCGCACGGTCCTGACCGATAGCAATGTCAGTGTGATACTCGTGAACATCTTCGCCGGTATCAACCGATGTGACTGGATCGCCGAAGGCGTGGTGCAGGCCTATCGGTCGGAAGAGTTGGCCCTGCCAGTGGTCGTCCGCCTATCGGGCACCAATGTCGAGGAAGGCCGGAAGATCATCGCAGACTCGGGCCTGCCGCTTATCACTGCCGATACGTTGGCCGATGCAGCCGAGAAGGCCGTTGCCGCCCGTCCACAACGCGCCGCAGCTTGAGGAGATACCGAAATGTCTATTCTGATCGACGAGAAGACCCCGATCATCGTACAGGGAATGTCCGGCCGCATCGGCCAGTTCCATGCAATGGAGATGATCGAAACCGGCACCAATGTGGTCGGCGGCGTGACGCCTGGCAAGGGCGGGACGACGGTTCTGAACAGGCCAGTTTTCAACACGGTACGCGAGGCCGTAGAGAATACCGGAGCGGAGGCAAGCCTCGTCTTCGTACCACCACCCTTTGCGGCTGACGCGATCATGGAAGCCGCGGATGCGGGTATCAAGACAGCTGTATGCGTCACTGATGGCATTCCGGCTCAGGACATGATGCGGGTAAAGCGATTCCTGCGACGCTATCCTGCTGAGAAGAAAATGCGCCTGATCGGGCCGAATTGCGCGGGCGTCATCTCGCCGGGCAAAGCATTTATGGGCATCATGCCGCCGCACATTTACATGCCCGGCCGCGTTGGTATCGTGGGCCGCTCGGGAACACTGGGCTACGAGGCCGCAAGTCAGATGAAGGCTCTCGGCATTGGGATATCCACTTCGGTCGGCATTGGTGGTGACCCGATCAATGGCTCGTCGTTCAAAGACATCCTGCAACTGTTTGAATCCGACGCCGAAACCGACGCTATCATGATGATCGGTGAGATTGGCGGCCCGCAGGAAGCCGAAGCAGCAGCTTATGCCAGAGATCACATGTCCAAGCCGGTGATTGCGTACATCGCCGGGCTGTCTGCGCCCAAAGGCAGGCAGATGGGTCATGCGGGTGCTATCATTTCGGCCTTCGGGGAGAGTGCTCAGGAAAAGGTCGAAATCCTGTCGGCTGCCGGAATCACAGTGGCACCAAATCCATCAGCGATGGGTGAGACGGTTGCTGCCGTGATTGGGCACAAGATTGCAGCATGACAGATCGGAGCCTCGGTTGCAGCCCACGCGAGGCTCCGATATCAGTTGCTACATCTGCCACGGGCGACATGTGTGTTGTGTGTCCAGATCGTCCTTGGGTCAGCTCCGCGGAAGCAGATTGTCGGGATCATAAACAGGCTGGTTCAGCACGCGCGCCGATCTTTGGTTTCCCATGACCACAACTTCAAGCGCGGCACCCGGGTCCGCATGCGCAGGATCGACATAGGCAAACGCCAGGAGCTTTTCGACCCGGTGACCCCAGGCGATTGAGCTGACCGTTCCGACTTGAGCGCCACCCACCAGCACAGCCTCGCCGCCATTGCCGTCCGAAATTCCGTCACTGTCGACTTCAAGATACGCACAGACCCATTGCTTCTGGCCTTCCAAAGACGCGAGGGTCTGCTCCTTGCCGACAAAATCCTTATCCAGTTTCACGAACCGCATCACGTCCGCTTCGGGCAAAGTGACTTCGTTGGTCAGCTCTCCGGCACCTTTGAACATCTTCTCCATGCGCATGGAGTTCATTGCAAAAGACCCATATTCCGTAAGCCCCAGCGGCGCGCCCGCTTCCCAGAATGCATCATAGACCGGTTCCAGATGCGCGATGGGCGCGTGTAGCTCCCAACCCAGCTCACCTGCATATGACATCCGCATGGCCGTCACTGGCATCCCGGCAACCTCGATGCCCTGCGCGGTGAGCCAGCGGAACGCCTCGTTTGACAGATCGGCATCGGTGCAAGACCCCAAGATCTCGCGTGCCTTGGGCCCCTGCAACGCCAACGCGGCATAGTCTGCCGAGACATTTTGGATCTGGAGGTGCTCGTCCTCGGTCGCACCGAAGGTAAGGAGATCCAGCAGCCGTTGTTCATAGAACGCTGCGCAAGTCAGGTAGAACCAGTTGTTTCCAAGTTTGACCACGGTCGCCTCGACCTCGATCCGGCCACGCCGGTTCAAGAAGTGGGTCAACGCGATGCCACCTTCCGTGCGCGGCACCCGGTTGGCGCAGAGCCGGTTCAGCACGGTCTCCGCATCGTCTCCTGCAACTTCGATCTTGGCAAAGGACGAAATGTCCATGATTCCCGCAGCCCGCCGAACGGCAAGGCACTCTCGCGCGACTTCGGCATGTTCGGGGGTCCGAGAGAACCCATAGTGGTCCCGCTGCTCGATCCCGGTTGCAAAGAACCGGGGGCGCTCCCAGCCATAAACCTCCTCGTGCACTGCTCCCTTCGCCTTCAGCCGTTCATAGAACTGCGAGGTCTTCACAGGCCGCGCATCGGGTCGATTGAAGTGCGGGAACGGGATCTCGTGGCGCAGCAGATAGTCTTCCTGCGCCTTGGTCACCTGATACTCTGCATCCGCATAAGGTCCGAACCTTCGCGGATCGAACTCACGCATCGAGATGTCAGCAGATCCATGAACCATCCAACGGGCCAGTTCGCGCGTGAGGCCTGGACCCCAGCCGATCCCGATCTGGCATCCGCAGTTCAGCCAATAGTTCCGCAGCCCCGGTGCAGGCCCAAGCAGAGGGTTGCCATCGGGCGGGTGCGAGATTGCGCCGTGCACCTCTCGTTTGATCCCCAGCTCGGCCAGGATAGGCATCCGGTCCATGGCATTTTCCAACCAGGGCATGATCCGGTCGTAGTCGGCAGCGAACAACTCGTTCTCAGCCTCCCACGGGCAGTGGTCCTCCCAAACCGTATTGGGATTGGCCTTTTCGTAGATGCCGATCAGGGCGGATCTCTGCTCCATGCGGACATATCCAGAGACCAGCTTGTCATCCCGCACAACCGGTAATTCCTCGGTCAACGCCTCAAACTCGGGCACCGTGTCTGTCACCAGATAGTGGTGGGTCATTGATGTCGTCGGAATGTCCAGCCCAGCCCAGACGCCCATCTGCCGCGCGTAAGTACCGCCCGCATTGACGACATGCTCGCAGCGGATCTGCCCTTGCTCGGTCTCGACGATCCATTCGCCATTCTCGGCCTGACTCGTGTTCGTCGCACGGCACCGCCGGACGATCTTCACTCCCAGTTTGCGCGCCCCTGCAGCCAAAGCCGTGGCAGCACCTGACGGATCGACATGGCCATCCTCGGGCGTATGAAGCGCCGCCTGCACACCATCGAGATTGTAGAACGGGTGCAGCGCGCGGATCTCGTCCGGCCCGACTATTTCCATCGGAAAGCCCAAGCCCCGTCCAACCGAAATGGTCTGCTTCAACCAGTCCATTTCGTCATCCGTGTAGGCCAGCCGCAACGAGCCACAACCGTGCCATGTGACCGACTGCCCTGTCTCGGCCTCCAGCACCTTTGAATAGAGATCGATATTGTAGCCGACGCATTTGCCAAGCGCATGGCTGGAGGTCGAGTGCGTGATCTGGCCTGCGGCATGCCAGGTCGAACCGGAGGTCAGTTCGGCCTTCTCCAGCAGCACGACATCGGTCCAACCTTCATGCGCCAGATGGTAAGCCAGACCGCATCCCATGATCCCACCGCCAATGACTACTACGCGCGCCTGATCCGGCACCATCTTGAACATCCTTCTCGCCGCGACATTCGAGGTCGCTTTCGCGTTAGACCTCGATATTAAACGACTGTACCTAATCGCTTCATGAATGATACGTCTGTACCAAATCCGACCGCGGATGTCGCGAACGCGCAAGCGAAGCTTACCTTCGCATTGCCCGCCCTGACGCCAGAACTGCGCAAGGCTGCAGTGTGGGTGTTGGAGAATCCCGGCGCGGTGGCGATTTCTTCCGTAAGGCAGATCGCAGAAGCGGCGGGGGTGAAACCCAACACGCTTGTGCGGATGGCGCGCGCCGTGGGGTTCGACGGGTTCGATGATCTCCGTCGCCCTTACCGTGAGGACGTCCGCGCACAGACAAGTTTTCCCGACAAAGCTCGCTGGTTGCAAGAGCTTGGTCGTGGAGGTGCTCTTGATGCCCTTTATGCGCGCATGGCAGCGGGGGCGCTGTCTACGGTCGAGGAACTGTTCGCCGGAACCTCGCCCGATGACCTCAAGGCTGCGGCGGATGACATTGTTGCGGCCCGGCGAACCTATGTCCTGGGGGTTGGGGTTTCGAACCCTCCAGCCCGGAACTTCGCCTATCTTGCCGGCATGGCGCTGGATGGGGTCAGCGCGATCCCGCAGGCGGGCTCTCTTCCTGCCGACGATCTGGGCCGCGCGGGCCCCGAGGACATTCTGCTGGCAATGACTTTCAAACCCTATCGCCGTGAAGTCATCGAGGCGGTTGAGGCGGCACATGCCCAGAACGTGCCGGTCATAGGGGTGTCCGACAGCCTTGCCTCTCCGATTCTGACCCTCGCAGCGCACCGGTTCATCGTGCCGACCGACACGCCACAAGCGTTTACATCGACCGTTGCGTTGTCAGCGTTCCTCGAGACGTTGATGGCTTTTGTCATCGCAGATGCTGACGGCGCGGCGTTGGCGAACATCGACTCGTTTCATGCGCGGCGCCACAGGTTGGGTATCTATTGGGAGGAACCCGGACCATGACAATAGATGTTCCGGTCCAGCCTGTCCGTTCGCTGGATGCGCAGTATTATACCGATCCCGTAATCTTTGCGGCAGAGACCGAAGGCCTGTTCGCACGGACATGGCAACTCGCCTGCCATACTGCCGAAATTCCTAACCCTGGCGACTACACGGCCTTCACCCTTGCGGGAGAAGATCTGTTCGCTGTTCGTGGCCGCGATGGTGTGATCCGGGCCTTCTACAATGTCTGCCAGCACCGGGCGCATCAGTTGGTCGAGGGAAGTGGCACGACCCGCGTGATTGTCTGTCCCTACCATGCCTGGACTTACGAGCTGACAGGCGGGCTTCGCGCAGGACCCAATATCAAATCTGTCGAGGGCTTTGACCGCACCCAGATCTGCCTGACCGAGATCCGGGTGGAGGAATTCTGCGGCTTTCTGTTCGCCAATCTCGACCCGAATGCAGCCCCCATGGACGACTGGTTCCCGGGAGTACGCGAAGAGCTATCCGCTTGGGTACCCAACATCGACCGGCTCGTGCCACTGGAATGGGTGGAGATCCCGGAGAATTGTAACTGGAAGGTCTCTATCGAGAACTATTCCGAGTGCTATCATTGTTCGCTCAACCACCCGACCTTTGCGACAGGTGTGGTGAAGCCCGAAACCTATGACATCCAGCCACAGGCCGGGCACTGTCTGCGCCACTCGACCGAGTGCCAGAACCTAGATTCCATGACCTATCCGGTTGATCCGAAGGCAAATGCATATGCGGCGCGCTACTCGTCCTGGTTCCTCTGGCCCATGGTCTCTTTCCAAGTCTATCCCGGCAATGTCCTGAACACCTATCACTGGCAGCCAACCGGGCCGAACAGCGTGACGGTCTGGCGCGGTTGGTACACGGAAGACGGTTTTGACTCCGAAGTGGTGAGGCGCCTCGCCGTGCAGGACCGGGCGACGACAGTCGAGGAAGATATCCGGCTGGTCGAGAGCGTGCAAAAGGGTCTGCAGTCGCGCGGATACCGGCCGGGGCCTCTGGTCATCGACCCGAACAGCGGTGTTGCCTCCGAGCACTCGATCCGGACGCTGCAACAATGGATGCGGGAAGCGGTGGATGGTTGAGGTGACCAAGCTGAACATGATGCCATTGGAATGGCGCCCGGAGCATAAGCTGTTCTCTTATCAGGTTGGCTTCACCTGCCCGCCCTTCGACTATGACGCCGCGCCGTCCGACTTTCTGCGCATCGCTCCACAGACAGTGGGCGTACATGGCTGGATGTTGCATCAACCGGAGTATGTGCACCGGCTCGATCAGAGGAAGTCAAACTTCGGCATGCTTGAGGACTTCGTTCACTGCATGGCACGCAACGGCGCTGACGTAGCGGCCCAAGTGGGCTCGAACTGGGTCCATGCGAGTGGGCTGGGCGTCGACGGTGTCCGCGATCACTGCGCCCGTCTTTCCGACCAGTACGGTGTCCCGTTTCACATGTCCGGCTATGCGGCGATCGAGGCACTGCGGGACATAGGCGTCGAGAAAGTCGCGCTGAACGGAGCCTATCATTGGCCCGATTGGTGGCAAGGCACTGCCAACTTCATGCGTGAAGCAGGTTTTGATGTCGTATGGGCCGGGAACTTCCACGATCAGGGCTGGTTCGACAGCCAGGACGCGGTGAACGATTGCCGTTGGGTGTTTGATGGCGACCTCGCCCTCAAAAGCTTTGACTACATCGCAGAACAGGCGCCGGACGCCGACGCATATGTCATCAGCGGCATGTGTAATTTCCGCACCGGTCCGGCAGGGCAACCACAACGCCCGCTGCATCTGACGCCGATGCTGGAAGAACGGCTGGGCAAACCTGTCATCGGCCACGATACGGCGCTCTACTGGCGAGTCTTCAAGACGCTTGGGATCGCGCCGGAAGGTGACCACGGCCGCCTGCTGGGAAGTCTCTGATGCCCAGGATTGTGGCTCTGTGGGCTGTTCCAAGGTCGACCTCTACTGCGTTCGAATGGATGATGCGTCAGCGTGGCGACATGACATGTTTCCATGAACCCTTCGGCGAAGCTTGGTATCAAGGTGAAGACCCCATGTGGCCACGCCTGTCCGCAGACAGTCTGCGCACGCCCGGCCTGACCCTGTCCTCGGTGCGCGAAATGCTGGAGGCGGAAGCTGCGAAGGGCCCAACCTTCTCCAAGGACTTCCCGCATTATGTCGAACATATGTGGGACGACGCGCTCTATGATCTCTTCACCCACTCCTTCCTGATCCGCGATCCCGCCATGACGATCACGTCGATGCATGACAAATGGCCGGACTTCCATGAGGCCGAGGTGGGCTTTACCGAGCAGCGAGCGCTGTTCGACCGACTGGCAAATCGCCTGGGACACCCTCCACCAGTGATCGACTCGGACGATCTGTTGGAGGATCCTCACGGCATAGTAGCGGCCTGGTGCTCCGGCGTCGGCATCCCGTTCCTGCCTGAAGCCCTGTCCTGGCAACCCGGTGCGCGGGATGAGGTCAGCTGGTGGGACGGTGGGGTCTTCCATACCAACCTGCGCAATTCGGACGGGCTGAAGACACAGCCTCGGAGATATGTCGACATTACGAGCGCGCCTTCTCGCGTGCAGGACATCCATGGCCGCGCCCGTCCGCACTATGATCACCTCTACGAGCACCGAATCAGCGCAAAAGCCGGCCAATGAAGATCACTTCCATAACGGTCTGGCAGCGCGATCTTCCCTTGTCCGAACCATACTGGTTATCCGGTGGAAGACTGCGATTTGACAAGCTGGACGCCACTTTTGTCCGGCTGGAAACAGATGCCGGTATCTCGGGTTGGGGCGAGGGTACTCCCTGGGGTGAGACCTATCTGCCCGCGCACGGGCCAGGCATCCGGGCTGGTGTCGAGACGCTGGCACCGATGCTGCTTGGCATGGACCCCAGAAACCTCAATCACGTTGATCGCGCCCTTGATCTTGCGTTGCCAGGGCATCTCTATGTCAAAGCGCCGCTCGACATCGCATGCTGGGACATTGCCGGCCAAGCCGCAGGCGTGCCGATCGCTACGCTTTTGGGCGGCGCGTATCCTGCGCCGGTGCCGGTTGCTTCCTCGATCTCGACCGGAACGCCGGAGGAAATGCTGGCGCTGATCAACAGCTATCGTGCCAAGGGCTACCGCGTGCATTCGGCCAAGGTCGGTGCGAATGTGGAAATGGATATCGCGCGCATCCGGTATCTCGAGCAGCACCGTCAGCCGGATGATCGAATCTTCTATGACGTTAACCGTGCCTGGACCCGCGCCGAGGCGGTGACTGTCATGAATGCGGTGGCCGATCTTCCGGTCGTGTTTGAGCAACCCTCCGAGACTCTGGACGATTGTCTGGCGATCCGCCGTCTGACCCAAGCGCCGATCGCCATCGACGAACGGATGGAAACCCTGGGCGACATGACCCGAATCATCGCGGACGGGCTCGCCGAGCAGATCAACATCAAGATCAACAGAGTTGGGGGATTGACGAAGGCTGCCCGCATACGCGACCTGGCCATAGCAAACGGGATCAGGATCGCCGTAATGCCCACGGGCGGAACAGTACTGGCTGACACTGATGCGACGCATCTGGCGCAAACCATCCCGGATCCGTTCCTGTTTGCTGGCTGGTCCTGTCAGGACATGATCACTGTCGACCCGGCTCCGGGCCGCGGGACGCGTACAGAAGCGGGCAGAATGCAGATCCCTCGTTTGCCGGGACTTGGCGTCGTGCCAGACATGGCTTGGCTTGGCAAACCCTGCGCAATGTACACGTGAACATTCGCACTGCGCGCGGTGTCATGAAACTTGCGGCCTCAACCTCTGTGGCTTATATGCACCCGCGAGAGGTTGGCGCGGGCGAGCGCCTCGCCAACCCGGTCAGATCCGGAAGGAAGCAGCCGTAACGAGCCCCGCTTGGGTCGTTGTCCAGCCTCTCACCCTTTCTTTGCATGTTTGGCAATCAAGCCCGGCAGGGCGTCGAAATCCGAAAATGGTGCTGCATGGGGCAGATCCTCGACAGGAACACTGCGGTATCCCTCGGTGAACAAAAGGAACGGGACGCGCGCGCGTTTGGCGGTTTCGGCATCGACCTCGCTGTCACCGACGTAGATCTGAGGGGCAGAACCGAGTGCATCAAAAGCTGCGACCAATGGTGCAGGATCGGGCTTGCGCACTTCCATACTGTCACCACCCAGGATGACTCCGAACATTTGCGAAAGCCCAAGGTGATTCAAAACGGTGCGGGTCGGGCCGATTGGCTTGTTGGTACAGATGCCCAGCCGGTCACCCCGCCCCGCCAGCTTCTCCAGCACGGCCACAACGTTCGGATAGGGCGTATTAAGATGCGCGGCGCCTTCATAGAAATCCAGCACGCTTGCTTCGAGCGGCGCCTGCATGTCCTCCGGTAGTTCCAGAGCAGCACGTGCACGTTCAATGAAGACTGGCAAACCTCGCCCCACAAAGCTGCGCGCCTGATCGAGGGTGATCTGATCCAGCCCATGCGCTGCAAGGCCCTGATTGGCTGCGTGGTGAATGTGCGGCGCGCTATCGATCAGCGTGCCATCCAGATCGAACACAATGCGAAACGTCATTCGGCAACCTCTTCACCCAAAACAATCAATGCATCCAGTGCAATCACACCCTCGCCTGCTGGCAGGACCAGAACCGGATTGATCTCGGCTTCGCGCACACTGGGCGCCAACGCAAGTGTGGACAGCCGGGCTACGACATGGGCCAACGCATCAAGGTCGCCCCGAGGCGCGCCGCGATAACCTCGCAGCAACGCAAAGCCCTTGACGTCCTGCAACATCTCCGCGGCCTGATCGACGCTTACAGGGGCAGGTCGCAGGGACAGATCTCGGTAGATCTCGGTCATTACACCGCCCATCCCGACCGAGATCATTGGCCCGGCCACCGGATCACGACTGAGTCCGATGATCGCTTCCCCCAGTCCGCCTGATGCCATCTGTTGCACAAGATAACCATCAATCCGGGTTTCAGGCGCACTTTCGGACAGACTGTTCCTCATCGCTTCGAGCGCCGCAGCAACCTTGTCATGGTCGGAAAGGCCCAATGCAACTCCGCCAATATCAGTCTTGTGGAGAATATCGCGCGAGATGACCTTCAGCACATAGGGCCCTTGGAAAGGCAGATCCGTCGGAAGATCGCCTGCGGTTCGGACAATGAGTGAAGGTGGTGTCCTGATGCCCAGCGAGGCAAAAACCTCGCTCGACTCGACCTCTGTAAGAGCGCCCGCGGGATGAGCCGTGACCTTGGCGTGCACGATCGGATCGAGTGCATGCGGCGCCGAGATCCCAGCCTGCCCTTGCGCGAAAAGCGCAACAATCCCCTCAGCGGCACTTTCCGGCGTACGAAACGCAGGCACTCCGGACCCATTGAACAAGGAAAGGCTCTCGGGTGCATTGGGAATCGGCACAGCCACGATCGGCGCGTCTTCCACCGTTCCATCGTTCACAACGTCCACGATAGGCTTCACCGCAAGCTCGGGGTTGAACTGGGCGGAAGAGCCTATTGCTGCGACCACCAGCCCGGTATCCGGGTCTTCCACCGCAGCTTCGATCACCGCGCGCATGGTCTTGTACTGCGCACCCGCCAGAGTAACGTCGACCAGATCGCTGGGTTTCAGATCAAGGCCCTCGGCGGCGAGACGTGTCCGGGCAGCATTCGTCAAACCTGTCAGTTCCAGTCCCGCCATCCCGATCCGGTCAAAAACCATGCCACCACCGCCACCCGTGGTGGTGATGACGGTGACACGCGCTGGCCGGGTCCTGAGCCGTGGTCGAAGCGGCATTGCATTCGCAGTTTCGGCCAAGGCCTCGAAGTTTTCCAACAGATGGATACCATGCGCTGCCAGAAACGCCTCGATTGCCCGCGCACCGCCCGCCATCGCTCCGGTATGAGACGCCGCTAGGCTGCTTCCCGCCTCGGACCTGCCCACCAGATAGGCTACGACGGGCTTGCCAAGTCTGGCAGCCTCCGCAGCAAACGCAGCAATCTTGTCCGGCCTGCGTAGCGTTTCCAGAAACAATACGAAGCCATCGAAGGTGGGATCGTCCACCATCAGGGCGCCGATCTCTCCGACCCCGAGACAAGCCTCGTTCCCGGTGGAAACATACGCACCGAAGCCAAGCCCGACTGCTGCAGCACGCGAAGCGATTGCGCCAATGATCGAGCCGCTTTGCGAGATTACCGCAAAGCGCCCGCCCGGCAGATCTGGATTGGCGAAAACTGGGTTCGTAGTGCAAGCGAAACCGCCGGAGACAACGCCCATGCTGTTCGGGCCAACCAATGCCGTTCCGTTCCGTGCCGCGATCTTGGCCAACCGTGCCTGCCGCGCCAAACCTTCGGGGCCACTTTCGGCAAAACCATCGGCCAGCATGGTCACCACAGGCACCCCAGCCTGGCCGCAAGCGTCCAGTGCGTCGAGCGCCGCGTCGGTGTCAAGCAGGACGTAGGCGTGATCGACCGGGCGACCAGGAACGTCAGCGATGGAGGCGTAGGCAGGGATGCCCTGAACCTCGGCCCGGCCCGGGTTTACCGGAAACACCTCGCCTTCGAAGCCGTGCTCCGCAAGATAGCTCTGCGGCCGGGCGGTGACACGGCCCGGCGTGCCTGATGCCCCGATCAACGCCACGCGGCGGGGACGCAGCAAATATTCTCGCAAGTTGGACATTACCCTTCACTCCCTTGCCGTCTGGATAGACCAGCGGGAGCAGCCAGGGAAGTACCGCTTGCGTGCGCGCCGTGACAGGTGCGCCTTAAGATATTGCGAATGATTCGCTGATTCCGTACAAGACACCTCAACGATAGCCGTCGGGCACAAGCACCCGGCAAAGTTGACAGGCAAAGGGCTGTTTGCCCATGAAACCCAAGGGGCTCCCATGAAAACGATGGTCAGATTCCTATTTCTCGCTGGCGCACTGTTTGTCGCAGCTTGTTCGTCCTCCGATACTGCACAGAGCGTAGCATCTGGGTGGAATCTTCAGGATGTGAATGTGCGATTCGGACCGAACATCGAGCGCACCGCGGACGGCAACACGTTCTCGGAGAACTTTGTGTGGAACGGGTTGAATGGCGGCAATCGCAAGCGGCAGGTCATTGCCCTTTTCAAAAACGCGATGCGCGAAGTTGGAAACGACACCATGGTCGGGCCCCGCCCCGTCACAATGGATGTGCAGGTGAACTACTTCCACGCTCTGACGGACTATAGTCGGCTCTGGTGCTGCGGCGTTCACCGGATCAAAGCGGATCTCACCGTGAAGGATGCCAGCTCGGGCGAGGTTTTGGTGTCTGGCCAGGATGTATCGCTGGGAAGGTTGGCGCTTGGCGGTGTGCCAGGATTGGTCGCGAATACCTTTGGCCGTGATCAGTATGTGCGGATCAAGGAAGGCATCGCAAAGCGTACGCGTGCCTGGCTGAATGGTGGCTGAGCGTCCTCGCTTTTGGAGGTAGGTTGCCCGCAGCATTCGGGGCCGCGTCCCCCCGGATGCGATGCCCGCTTGCGACCAGACACCAAAAGGCCTATCTGCCTGCGCGAGTCGAAACCACGGGGCTAGTAACGGCCCACGCGTGATAGGAGGCCCTGATGGCGAAGGAAAAGTTTGAGCGCAACAAGCCGCACTGCAATATTGGCACGATCGGTCACGTCGACCACGGGAAGACGACGTTGACGGCAGCGATCACCAAGCAGTTTGGCGAGTTCAAGGCGTATGACGAGATTGACGGCGCGCCTGAAGAGAAGGCACGCGGGATCACGATCTCGACTGCACACGTCGAGTACGAGACCGAAGCGCGTCACTACGCGCATGTCGACTGCCCCGGCCA
>JBGCFK010000533.1:0-6091 GCA_045106875.1 Paracoccaceae bacterium
GGCGGACGGCGACCTCGTCTGGACCTACAAGCATGCGCTTACCCCGCCGCGGATGCCCAAAAAACTGCTGGTGATCGGGTCTGGCGCCATCGGGATCGAATTCGCCAGCTTCTACAACACGCTTGGCTCAGACACGACCGTTGTCGAGGTCATGGACCGGAACCTGCCTGTCGAGGATGCCGAGAGCAGCACGTTCGCCAAGAAAAGCTTCCTCGCCCAGGGCATGAAGATCATGGAGAAAGCCATGGTCAAACAGCTCGACCGGAGTAAAGGCAAGGTTACAGCGCATATCGAGGCGGGTGGCAAGGTCGACAAACACGAGTTTGACACTGTCATCTCCGCCGTCGGCATTGTCGGCAATACCGAGGGGCTGGGCCTGGAGAAGGTCGGTGTCAAGGTCGACCGGACCCATGTTGTCACCGACCCCCATTGCCGCACCGGCGTCGACGGGATCTACGCCATTGGCGATATCGCGGGTGCTCCCTGGCTGGCACACAAGGCATCTCATGAAGGCGTCATGGTGGCCGAACTGATCGCCGGAAAGAACGATGTCCACCCAGTCAGTCCGGACAGCATCGCGGGTTGTACCTATTGCCACCCGCAGGTCGCTTCCGTCGGCATGACCGAGGCGCAGGCCAAGGACGCGGGCAAGAAGATCAAGGTCGGCCGCTTCCCCTTCATCGCCAATGGCAAGGCGATTGCCCTGGGCGAGCCCGAGGGGATGATCAAGACCATTTTCGACGAAAGCACGGGTGAGCTTCTGGGAGCACACATGGTCGGTGCCGAAGTGACCGAACTGATCCAGGGCTATGTAGTGGGTCGCCAACTGGAGACCACGGACGAGGACCTGATGCCCACGGTCTTCCCACACCCGACTCTTTCGGAAATGATGCATGAAAGCGTGCTCGACGCCTATGGGCGTGCGATCCACTTCTAGGATGACACAGGACACTGCGGAAGACACAGAAGACGATACAGAGGTCTATGCCCGTCAGAAGTTTGGGCAAACCATCGCGCCGGGGACCAGACCTGCGCTGATCCTGGTGGATTTCGTGAACGGCTTTCTAGACCCGAACAGTTTCGGTGGGGGCAACTGTGTGTCCGCCGCCGAGGCAACGGTGCCCGTGCTGGCTGCTGCTCGTGCTGTCGGCATTCCGATTGTCTTCACCCGCATAGTCTATGCATCCGATGGCTCTGATGGTGGCATCTGGTGGGAGAAGGCACCGCGGTTGGCGGAACTGACTGAAGAAGCCGAGCCCTCTCAGGTCGCAGATATCCTTGCGCCCCGCGCCGGCGAGATCATCATTCGCAAGAAGCAGGCCTCTGCCTTTTGCGGCACCGATCTTGCGGCAACACTGCGTGCGCGCGGCGTGGACACATTGGTGATCACGGGTCTGACGACCTCGGGCTGTGTTCGGGCAACGACGGTGGACGCACTGTCCCTGAACTTCCGCCCCTTTGTGGTGCCGGACTGCTGCGGGGACCGTGCACTTGGGCCCCATGATGCGAACCTGTTTGATATGGGCCAGAAATACGCGAACCTGGTCAGTGTAGGTGCAGCGCTGGCGCTTATGAATTGAAGTGATCCCGAGACCAGGCTGTCGCAGCTGCAGACTTCTGATTGCACTCGAGGACCTGAACCGGGATACTTCGCAGGTCGAACGGATTTGGGAGGGCTGTACATGCGAGCATTGGTGCGACCTGCCGGAGCTCTGACCTTGGCATATGCCCTGATGGGGCCTCTTGCCGCGCCCGTTTCCGTGCTGGCGGCAGATGAGACAGTCGATTTTGCCAGTGACAGCCCCGAAATGAATGCTGCAATTCAGGATGCCCGCCGCACGCTTGATGACTTTCTTGAACTGCACCAAGCCGGGCAGATCGACCGCGAGACGGCAGCGTTGAAGGTCGCTGTGCCGACTACGGAGGGGCTCTGCTGCGAGCATCTCTGGATGTCCGGGTTTACTCTGGATGGTGGGAAATTCACTGGCCTTGTGGCGAATGATCCTGTCGACGTGAACTACCTGAAACTTGGTCAGGCCTATCAGTTTGCGCGCAAGGACATTTCGGATTGGAACTATCAGGCGGAGGGCAAGTTGCACGGTGCCTACACGCTCCGTGTCATGCTGCCGCGCTTGGCCCCAGATCAGGCCGCCAAGTTCCGCGCCATGCTGGCGCCGCTACCCTGATGCCCGGGATCTGGCATGTATTCCGGATAGCGGTCTGTTCCGGTGTGCTGTGCGCATGGGCGGGATCTGTGGCGGGGACAGCCTTCGCACAGGAGCCGAGTGACCCGGTTGTGGTCTTCGAGAAAGACGATCCGGTCATGGCCGAGGCAGTCGCGAACGCGCGCAGCACACTCGAGAATGTTCTGGAGCGCGTGTCGACCCGTGCGCTGCCCGTCGAGGCTTTGCAGCTGAAAGTCGCGATCCCGAAAGATGGCGGCGGCAACGAGAACATCTGGCTCGATAATGTCGTGCGACTGGACGAGGCTACGTTCGAAGGATTGCTTGCCAATGTCCCGAAGGCTTTGCCGGGCCGCAAGCAGGGCGACCGACACAGATTCAGCGGCGATGAGATCACCGACTGGATGTTTGTGGCCAATGGTCGGATCCACGGCGCATATACACTCAGGGTTATGTTGCCGCGGCTTCCAGCGGAACAGGCGGCTCAGATGCGGGCCATGTTGGCACCATTGCCATGAAGCATCTCCATCTTTTCGTTTCGTCGCCGCTTGCGCTTTCCTGAGAAGTATTGTGTTTCCCGCCGCATTGCAAGCTGGCGCGCAGGCGATCCAGACCCGTGATCGAAAGTCCGAAGCAGGTTTCCGGGACCAGTTCCTCGACCATGCCATCGCCGCGCGGCGTCTTGATCCGGGTGTCCTTTGCGAACCAAACGAACAGGTCGGAACACCGGATGCTTGGGCCGTTGCGCAGTGTCGGATGACAGCGGTGGCCGAATCCTGCAGCAATACTCGAGCCCGGCATCGCCACTGCTATTGAACGTCTGCCCATTGAACGTGGGCATTGCCCCGAATCTCTGATCTCCATCGGCATCGGAGAACGTGTTGTCGTCGTCATCAATTGGCAGCAGTTACGGTGTGACGCCGGAATTGATGGCGATGGTCGATGCCCCGACAGAGGAGGCGTTGCCCGGGTTGCTGATCGAGAACGCGTCCGCGTCCGCCATCGTCAGATCCGAAATTCCCCAGAGGGAAACTCTGGCACCGCACCCACCCCTCAAGCCTCGGACGTGAGTGATGCTGTGCGGTTTGCGATTTATACTTGGTAAGGACCGGTAGACGCATAGTTTCAGAGCGATGTCTCCAGGCTCAAGGTTTCTATGGAATTGCGTGCGATCTCGCCTAACCTCCGCGCGTGATGTTGGGAGGACGGGCAGTGAATACAGCAACGGATGTATTGGTGATCGGCGCGGGGATGGCGGGTTGCGGTGCTGCGGCGCGGCTGTCGGCTGGTGGCGCCAAGGTCACTGTGCTCGAGATGGAAGACCGCCCCGCCTACCACACCACCGGGCGCTCGGCTGCGGTGTTCATCCTCAACTACGGCAACTCCGTGATACGTGCGCTGAACGCGGCTTCGGAGCAGACGTTCCGCGCAGGTGGGGCGATTGCTGATCACGGCTTCCTCTCGCCGCGCGGTGTACTCGAAGTCGAAGAGCCCGGCATGGCTGATAAGTTTGCCGAGTACCTCGACGGTGCCAAGGGGCTGGAGATCCTCGACGCGGCGCAGACCCGTGAGCTGATGCCAATTTACAGGCGCGACCGCGTGGTACGTTCGGCCTATGAGCCCGATGCCTCGGATATCGACGTGGATGCGTTGTTGCAGGCCTACATCAGGGGTCTGCGCGCAGGGGGGGGCGAGATTGTTCCAAAGGCCAAGGTCACCGGTTTGTCGCGCGTAGGTGATGTCTGGCGAGCGGAGACGTGTGTGGGCACATTCGAGGCCCCTGTTGTTGTCAACGCATCAGGCGCCTGGGGCGACCGCGTTGCAGCGCTTGCTGAGATCGCGCCCGTGGGTCTGTCGCCATGCCGCAGGACCATTGCTGTCATACCACTGCCAGACGGCATGGATCCACGCCGTTGGCCCGTAACAGCCTCGGCCGCCGAGACCTGGTATTGCAAACCCGATGGCATGAAGCTTTGGGTCTCGCCCGCTGACGAAGACCCGATGGAGCCACACGACGTCTATCCCGATGACATGGTTCTGGCCGAGGGCCTGCACCGGTTCGAGGAGGCCACGACTGTCGAGGTCCGGCGGGTCGAGCGCAGCTGGTCGGGTCTGCGCACCTTTGCCCCGGACCGTACCCCTGTGAACGGGTTCGAGCCTGGCGTGGATGGCTTCTACTGGCTTGTAGGGCAGGGTGGCTACGGCATCCAGACCGCGCCCGCCATGAGCCAGCTTGCAGCCGACCAGATCCTGGGGCAAAAGCCATGCGTGCCTGCCGATACAGTCTCGGCTTTGGCTCCGTCACGTTTCAGATAACAGGGAGAACCCCATGGCCGAGATCAGCCGCCATCACACGAATGCCCGCATGAGCCAGATTGTCATCCACGGCGAGACCGTCTACCTCGCGGGGCAGGTTGGCACCGCAGGCGCGAGTGTTGCCGATCAGACCAAAGACATCCTTGGCAAGATTGACGCACTGCTGGCCGAGGCAGGCTCTGACAAGTCGAAGATCCTGCAAGCCATCATCTGGCTGAAATCCATGGACGACTTTGCCGAAATGAACGGTGTTTGGGACGCCTGGGTCCCGGAAGGCAATGCCCCCGCGCGTGCCTGTGGCTCGGCAGATCTGGCCACACCGGACTTCACTGTCGAGATCACTGTGATCGCGGCGAAGTAAGACCTTTGCGCACGGTTCCGGCTGGACTTTTCCCGTCGGAACCAATTTCAGCCTGAAACTAATGCGCGATATAGACAGTTCAAAATACTGTCTTAACCACTCTTCAGAGCTATACTTTCACTGCGGCCCCAACTAAGAGGCTGTGAAAATCACAACAATCAGGGAAAACATGAATGATCAAGTCGAGAACGGGAATGATCGGTGCGGTAGCTGCGCTGATAATGGGGACAGGATCGCTGGCCAATGCAGCGGAACTTTGCGCAGGATACGGTCCTCAAACGCCGAGGGATATCTCCGCAACCGAAGGCCTGAACGAGCGCGTCTTCGCGCTGGCTGACACGACCAAGGCCATGAACCTCTGCAACATCCACACGCATACGAACGCCGAGCACAAAGGGCCGGGCTTTCGCAAGTTCGTCAGTGCTATGCCATCGGGCGGCTATGCCTGCAATAATTCAGACAGCCTGACCGAAGCGGAGTTGGCGCCTGCCGAAGGTGAATACAAAGGCGTGAAGTCTGGTGATACCATCGAGGTGCACTGGGTGCACACATCGTGCGATGTAACGCCCGGCGCGGGTCTGGGTTCGTGCCTGTCCGAGGCCTGTGCCAACCCGACCTTGCGAGTCGAGGCTCAGGTGTTCCTCGTGGTAAACGACGAAAACGCGCTGGACTTCAACGATTTTGACTATGATGGCAATGTTGTGGATGGCTACCATCAAGCCAAGTCCATCCCGTCCGATACCGGCGCGCCGGTGGTGTTCGCGGGCTCTACCACCGGGCCCAGCTATACGGAAGCCAAGTGCTCGCCATTGCAAGTTACGTGGTCGGTGCGGCCACAATGCGCGAAACTGGACATCAACTCCCTGCATGCATGGGCTAAGGACAATGCCTTCGATGAGAAGAAATCGCACGGCGTTCGACAGATTGTGACGTCGCCTGAGCTGCTTGCTCCGATCAACTGATCTTTTTGGCAGAACTGGTTGCAAAGGGCGGGGGAAACCTCGCCCTTTTTCATGTGCACCATCAGGCATCTTACACAGATCTTTACCACAGTTGTTTCTAAGACCTTCACGCTTGGCTGCTAACTCCAAAGGGTCGTCATCTCTTGGAGTTTGCTATGCGTGTATTTTCCGCCGTTCTTATGTTTACAGCCCTTTCCACGTCGAATGCAGTGGCAGACAGTCCGTTGACGGATGGTGCGTTTGAGCACTTGTTCTATCAGGCTGCGCAT
>JBGCFK010000534.1:0-4921 GCA_045106875.1 Paracoccaceae bacterium
CCCAAAAACCGCATCCAGGACAGCCGGTCCCGGATCAAGTGGAGGACGCCCGCCCCTCAAACCATCGACCTCCGGGAGCCGCCCGCGAGGTGAATGCGGGTGTCCAGTTGATATCCGCCCCCGCACATTTACCAGTGGTTAAGAAATTCGTTACCACAATATCTTGCCAAACGGCGGCGACTCAGGCACCGTTTGGTTATCGGAAACATTCAGAAAGGAGGTGATCCAGTGTCGAGTGAGAAACTGGAGATAGCAGTCGGGACAAAATCGGGGGCAATCGCCTAAGAGCAGCCTCTTTTCCGGTTGGTACCGGTTTGGCGCCGCGGGCAACACTCGCAACAATGCGTCTAACCGACTGACTGTCTCAAGCTCACGAAGGGCCACTCGGCAACGGGTGGCCCTTTTTTTATCTCAAACATTCATGCCTCGAACCTGTCGAGTTCTATGCGCGCACGTTGACCGAGAAGTCGCCAGTCAACTCCATAAGTGAAATCGTTGCCCTGCCGCCCACTATCTTGTGTGTTTTGGCACTCGCGAACAGCGCTGCCCGAATCTGATTGGTCAACTCCGAGAACTTCGCTTTGTTGAGCAGACGTGCAGCAGGATCAGGAGTGTGCACGGATCCAACCGAGTTCAGCACGTTGGGTACCAGCACCCCCGCAGCCGTCGACGGAGACCCCACGCCGTTGCGCTGCATCTGGATGTTTACATATGCTCCCGGTGTCGGCTGCCTGTCCGCACGCCAACCGCGCACTGCATGAATAAACGTCCCCAGGCTTCCAAAACAAATTCCCGCATTAACCTCTGCTATTGCAAACCCAAGATCGCGCTGCTCAAACGGCCCGAGATAGGCTGGGGTTCCTGCAGAACGCACTCTGAAACTGATGGCCATCCGAGAAGTCCTCCCACGCTCGAAGGTAGAACTCTACCGCACTGCCTCGTGTTTAAGAACAGTTAACTCGCCCAAAACATCTTTCAGGCGAGTATTCTGCAGCAGCCCGGCGCAAAGTAACGCCAATACCTTCGGTCGTAAGACAGATTCAGACGGAACGGCGACCCGCGCCTACTCCATCACAGGAATCGAGAAATCCGCGCCTTCCTTCATGCCGGTCGGCCAACGCACCGTCGCCGTCTTGGTCCGAGTGTAGAAGCGGAACGCGTCCGGCCCGTGCTGGTTCAGATCCCCGAACACCGATTTCTTCCACCCGCCGAACGTGTGGTACGCGAGCGGCACAGGGATCGGCACATTCACGCCAACCATCCCGATATTGATCCGGTTCAGAAAGTCCCGCGCCGTATCGCCGTCCCGCGTGAAGATCGCAGCCCCGTTGCCGTATTCATGGTCCATTGCCAGACCAAGCGCCTCCTCGTAGGAGTTCGCGCGCACGGTCGAGAGCACCGGACCGAAGATCTCTTCCTTGTAGATATCCATGTCCTTTGTCACGTTGTCGAACAGGCAGCCACCGATGAAGTTACCGTTCTCGTAGCCCTGCATGCTGAAATTGCGGCCATCCACGACCAGATTGGCGCCTTCTTCGACACCCCGGTCCACCAAACCCTTCACGCGGGTATGGGCTTCCTTGGTCACCAAGGGACCGAAGTCCACATCATCTCCCGCCGTATAAGGGCCGATCTTGAGGCTTTCCACGCGGGGCGCAAGTTTCTCGATCAGCCGGTCGGCGGTCTCTTCGCCGACAGGCACGGCAACCGAAATCGCCATGCAGCGCTCGCCTGCGGCGCCGTAACCCGCTCCGATAAGCGCGTCGACAGTTTGGTCCAGATCCGCATCCGGCATGACGATCATGTGGTTCTTGGCGCCGCCGAAACACTGCACACGTTTGCCATTGTCGCAGCCGCGGCTGTAGACGTATTGGGCGATCGGGGTCGAACCCACAAAGCCCACACCGCCAATGTCAGGGTCGTCCAGAATTGCGTCCACGGCCACCTTGTCGCCGTTCACCACGTTCAGAATGCCCGGAGGCGCTCCTGCTTCCAGCATCAGTTCGGCCAGCATCAGGGGCACCGAGGGATCACGCTCGGATGGCTTGAGTATAAAGGCGTTGCCACAGACCAGCGCGGGGCAGAATTTCCACATGGGGATCATGGCCGGGAAGTTGAACGGCGTGATGCCCGCTGCCACGCCCAGAGGCTGGCGCATCGAATACATGTCGATGCCGGGGCCTGCGCTGTCGGTGTACTCACCCTTCAACATCTGAGGTGCACCGATGCAGAACTCGGCAACCTCGAGTCCACGCTGCACGTCGCCCTTGGCATCCGGGATGGTCTTGCCATGCTCGCGGCTCAGCGCCTCGGCAAGCTTGTCCATGTCCCGATGCAGAAGACCTACGAACTTCATCATCACGCGCGCACGGCGCTGTGGGTTCTGCGCGGCCCAGGCAGGTTGCGCGGCCTTCGCGTTCTCGACCGCAGCACGCATTTCCTCGGGCGAGGCTAGCGGGCATTTCGCCTGCACTTCGCCCGTCGCCGGGTTGTAGACATCCGCGAAGCGCCCGGAGGTACCTTTGACATGTTCGCCGCCGATGAAGTGTGTGAGTTCCGTGGTCATTGTTCTGCCTCCTTGAATGCCGCATTGGTTGCAGGCTTGGTTCCCAGTTTTACCCGTCCGGTCAAGCGCCAAGTGGCGTAGGCACGGGATGGATACCGATTGCAATCATCAATATTTCGTTAACGACCCAACAAATTGTGGATCGACAGATCGCAGGCACGAAATACTGTTGAATTGAGGCAAGACGGCCAGTAGTGTTGAAACCTCAGGTGCACAGACGCGGTGTTGCATTTCTGATGCGGCGAGGCCCGTTTTACGAAAGTCGAACGGGTCTCGTTTCGCTTGGCGATGTTCGGAAAATGAAAGAAGACGTCAGGTGCTCAGACGCGGTCTTTGCACATGCCCCGAGGGACACCCCTGACGCCTTCAGGACCTTGGCAACCGAAGCCACCCGGATCCGTGGAACCGTACCGTCCAAAGACGTCCCGACCCCTGAACGAGTTCCCTGCCGAAACAGAGCCCGCTCTAGCAGCGCCCAGCCCGCAGGCCACCCGTTGCAGAACCGTTCAACGTTGCCGTTGTCTGATCCCCAAGACAGACCGCCCGAAGGTTGCCTGACTCTATTGACCGATCAATCGCGAGATCTCCTGGCCCATGAACCTGCCCCGAGGGACTTGCCCAACCGCTTCCGCGCCTCTCGACCCTTGCCGGTAATAACAAGGTGACTAAAGAGCTTGTCTTTGCCAATCAGATTCACTAACTCCCAATTAATTTCTTGTGGATACTTAGTTGGATATTGTATGTATATATCTGTGGATAAGTACAATATTGCAGATTTCACATATGCATAACCAAAATTTCTCGGAATTCGCTTGAAGCTACTTTTTGCAGTGCAGCAAGCTGCGGCTGCACCCTAGTTTCTGGCCAAGTCCCGCACATAACTTGCGCGAAGCCGCTGTCCCAACGAATCGTCCATTGCCGCGAATGCCTGCAAAAGCGAGACAAGCCCCGCGCAGAGATCGCCATTCTCCTGATCCAGGGACACCAACGCATCCATATGCGCGCGGTTCGCACCCATCGACAGCGCCAGCTGGCGTGCCGCGGTCCAACCTTCCGCCGTTGTGGGCTGAAGGGGCGTTGATCCCGAAGCGCGCCCCTCGACAATGGCTTTCAGGAGGGCACTGGCCTGAAGATCCAGCGACTCGCGATAGTCTGAAAGCGCCGGTCCAAGCGAACCAGGCCCTGCAACAGCAAAGCGGTTGCAAGCCACTCGCCCCGCGCCCTCCCGGACGGATGCATGCAGGTCTCGCGACATGTCGATGATTTCGCGCAGTCGTTTCTGAGGCGCAGCCAAGACGGCATCCGCATGTGTTCGACGCAGTTCGGTCAACGCATTCTGGGTGATCCGAGCAACCTCGACCTGATCCGAGTCTGCCTGCAACGCCGCCGAGAGTTCCTCGGTCAGCTTCTCGTATTCCTGAGGAAACCCGGTCTTGACGATCCGGAAGACCTCGACAGGCTCGGACTGTAGCTGCGTGTCAACGCCAAGTGGCGAGAAATCCGGCGGCGGCGAGGGAACGTTGTAGTGCTGGTCCTTCAGCATATACCCGCAAGCGATCAGCGCAACAGCAATCACACCGCCGACAAGCCGGATGTTCATTACCGAAACAGCCCTTTCAGCAGAGACCGCACCACTGTGCGCCCGATCTGTGAGCCCGCCGAGCGCAATGTGGACTTTGCGACTGCCTCGAACATGCTGTCGGATCGCGACGATCGTGATTTGCGGACCTTCTTGGATGGCTTCGCAGGGTTGTAGCGCTTGCCCTTGGAATACTTGCCTCCAAAGGTTCGCGCGGAACCAAGTTCGTCCTGATCGACGTCAGCGTCAGCCTCGGCCTTGCGCGCGGCACGCGCTGCCAGCAGTTCATATGCGCTCTCTCGATCGGCGGTCGTGTCGTATAGCCCCGCAACCGGCGAATTGGTCATGGCCTGAGCGCGTACCATGGCATCACACGGCCCAAGCCGCGACGAGGGTGGGCGGATCAGCGTGCGCTGCACGATCGAGGGCACACCCTTCTTCTCAAGTGTCGAAACCAGCGCTTCACCCACACCAACCTCGAGAATAGCCTTGTCGGTCTTGAAATCGGGGTTCGGACGGAAGGTCTCGGCCGCGGCCTTCAATGCCTTGCGGTCCTTGGGCATATAGGCGCGCAGCGCGTGCTGCACGCTGTTGCCAAGCTGCCCCAGAATGTCGTCCGGGATGTCCGCCGGATTCTGCGATATGAAATAGACCCCGACACCCTTGGAGCGGATCAGACGTGCCACCTGTTCGACCTTGTCAATCAGAGCCTTGGGAGCATCGTCGAACAACAGGTGCGCCTCGTCAAAGAAGAACACGAACTTGGGTTTGTCCGG
>JBGCFK010000535.1:0-3354 GCA_045106875.1 Paracoccaceae bacterium
GCGCAAGACCGGGGTCAAATGCCCGATCCTGATGCTGACCGGAAACGACTCGGATGCAGACATGATTCTTGGCCTCGACTCGGGTGCAAATGACTATGTGACCAAGCCGTTCAAATTCCCGGTACTGCTGGCACGGATTCGGGCGCAGTTGCGTCAGCATGAGCAGTCAGAGGACGCGGTGTTCTCGATAGGCCCCTACAGCTTCCGCCCCGGCGCGAAGATCCTGCAGACCGAGGAGGAGCGCAAGATCCGGCTGACCGAGAAGGAAACCAACATCCTCAAGTTTCTCTATCGGGCAGGAGGGCGCACGGTCGAACGTGACACGCTGCTGCGGGAAGTCTGGGGATATAACGCAGGTGTGACCACGCACACGCTTGAGACCCATATCTACCGATTGCGGCAGAAAATCGAGCCTGATCCCGGTCAGGCGCGCATTCTTGTCACGGAAACGGGCGGCTACCGGCTCTCGGTTTAGTTAACAGGACCTTGACGACCGGGGGTTCGAAACCCACCTACCTGATCAGGTAGCGGCTCCCCCAAATCATACCGCTACCAGACGCGGGCGGTCTCCCCCTCGATTGCCCGCATTGCCCGGCTAGGGCGGCGCCCGGTGTTTCCCCGCACCGGGCGCTCACTTTTCGGGCGTGTTCTTTTTTGGCCTGCAGGGGTTGAGTGCCAGTGCCGTGCCGCGCAAGAAAGGAGCCTGATCTTGAAAGGCTCCCCCCGATGACGCTGACCATTGCCACCTGGAATATCCACTCAGTGCGCCTGCGCGCGGGCCTCGTTGAAGGGCTGCTGCGTGAAGAAGCGCCGGATATTCTTTGCCTGCAGGAAACCAAGTCCCCGGTCGAGAAGATCCCGACAGATGTGTTCGAGGCCTTGGGCTATCGCATGGCGACCGCGCGTGGCTTCAAGGGCTACAATGGCGTCGCAATCTTTGCGAAGGTGCCCGTCGAAGCTGCGCCCTTCATGGAGATGTGCGGCAAGGACGATGCGCGCCACTGCGCCGTGGCGCTGCCGAGCGGCGCTATGGTGCATAACTTCTATGTGCCAGCAGGCGGGGACGTGCCCGACCGCGAAGCCAACATGAAGTTTGACCACAAACTGAAGTTCATCGACGAGATGACCGAATGGTCGTCAGGGCTGTCGGGTGTGAATATCGTCGTGGGCGACCTGAATATTGCGCCTCTGGAGGACGATGTCTGGTCGCACAAGCAGTTGCTGAAGGTGGTCAGCCATACCCCGGTCGAAACAGACGGCATGATGCGGCTGATGGAGGCCGGCGGCTGGCAGGATACAACGCGTGCGGATATCCCCGAACCCGAGAAGGTCTATTCATGGTGGTCCTACCGGGCCAAGGACTGGGAAGCCGCAAACAAGGGCCGCAGGCTCGATCATGTCTGGGTGCGTGGTGGGGATGCGCATATTCCGGGCTCAAGCCGCATCCTGAAGGATTGGCGTGGCAAGGAGAAGCCATCGGATCACGCGCCGGTGCTCGCCGACTTCGATCTCTGATTGCAGTCTTCATGCAGGCATTGTCCGAAAAAGAAAACGCCCCCGAGCGTGAACCCGGGGGCGTCTTGTTCTTGTAGTCTGTATCCGCTTATTCGCGGTTGCCCAGGAACTGCAGCAAGAACATGAACATGTTGATGAAGTTGATGTAGAGCGACAGCGCCCCCATCACGGCACCTTTCTCAAGGTACGCTTCTCCACCCGGCGTTGTGCGCATGTGCAGATAGGTGTTCTTGATGTTCTGCGTGTCATAAGCAGTCAGACCCGCGAAGATCAGCACTCCGATCGCCGAGATCGCCAGCGACAATACGCCGGATCCAAGGAACAAGTTCACGATCGACGCGATGATCAGACCGACCACGCCCATGAACAGGAACGTGCCCCAGCCGGACAAATCCTTCTTGGTCGTATATCCGTAGATCGACATGGCACCGAATGCTGCCGCCGTGACAAAGAACGTCTGTGCGATCGACATCGATGTGAAGACTGCAAAGATCCACGAGATGGAGAGACCCATTACGGCCCCGAATGCCCAGAAGACCATCTGAGCGGTCGAGGCGGACATCTTGTTGATCATGGCGCCAAACATGAAGATGAACGCCAGTGGGGCGAACATGATGACCCATTTGATCGGTGACGAGAACATCGCCTGAAGGACCGGTACCGGGATAAGCGTGGTTGGCTCGCCTGCTACCGCGGCTTTGTAGTCCATCCCGACGATGTAGGCCACGATACCCGTGATCACCATCGCACCCGCCATGAGCGCGTAGACCTTGCTCATGTATGTTTGCAGGCCTGCATCAATCTCCGCGCTACGCGTGATCGTGCCGGTTTGCATATACTCTCTCTGTGCCATGTCTCACCCTTGTTGATGTTCGATGTCCAAACGCCGCAACCCGACGCTTTCGGTCAGGATATTGGCATTGGCGTGTGAATATTCAAGTCATATCGGCGGATAGTTTTCCACCTGTCGGCAAGATTTGCCACGATTCTGATCCTTTTGCCTAGCCAGTTCATCCAGCGGACGTGCGCAGCACACGCGCGGGTCGCTCGGCCAAAGGTCCGCGCGCAAACACGACACCGGCAATCAGGCTGAGGCCAACACCTGTCGCAAGCACCAGTAGCGTGCTTGCGACGGGCAGGGTGAACGTGGCGCTGAATACAAACGTGATCACGGCCCAGCCAGCCAGAGTGCCCCAGAAAAGCGCTACCAAAGCGGCCAATGCGCCTGTCATGGCTGCTCTGAGCGCGAAGCTCGCCAGAATGGTTCTGCGCTCAGCGCCCAACACCTTCAGGACCGCAGCTTCGGCGCGGCGCCTGTCCTCGCCGGCCGCGGCAGCCCCGATCAGCACCACGATGCCGGTCAGCAGCACCGCAAGCGCACCCCAGCGGGTTGCAGCGCCCAGTTTGCCAAGTCCGGTGGACACACGGTCAATCTGTTCGCGCACCAGAACCGGCGTCACGTTCGGCATTTCGCGCGCCAGTTCACGCATCACTGGCGCTTCGGCGCGCGGGTCAGCATACAGCGTGGCGATATGCGTGTGCGGCGCCCCTGCCAGTGCACCCGGCGAGAGAATCATGATGAAACTGATTCCCATGCCGCGCCATTCGACCTTGCGAAAGCTCGCGACCTCCGCCGTGATGGGGCGGCCGAGGATATTGACGGTGATGGTTGCGCCGATGGAAAGACCAAGCTCGCGGCCTTCTTCCTCGGCGAAACTGACCAGAGGCGGGCCGGAATAGTCCTCGGGCCACCAACTACCCTCGGTGATGACGGAGCCGTCTGGCGGAGTCTTGGAATAACTTACTCCCCTGTCCCCGCGCAGCACCCAGGCGCCGCCG
>JBGCFK010000536.1:0-4432 GCA_045106875.1 Paracoccaceae bacterium
AACCGGCGGATGTCGGGCGGTGGCGACAGTTCATTGAATGCCCCGCTGAAATCTGACGGCGAAGGCGCATCCGAATGGCAGGACTGGTTGGCCGATGATGATGCCGACCAGGCCACAGCTTATGCCGATCAGCAGGAACTGGATGTGCGCCGTGAGCTTCTCATCGAAGCAATGGAAGATCTGAACGAGCGGGAACAGCACATCCTGACCGAACGGCGCCTGAAGGATGACCCGGTGACATTGGAGGACCTCTCCAAGGTCTATGATGTCAGCCGAGAACGTATCCGGCAGATCGAGGTGCGGGCGTTTGAAAAACTGCAACGCCGTATGCGCGAGCTTGCAGCCGAGAAGAACATGATCACAGCGGTCAATGCCTGATACGAAACATGCCGGTCCCAAGGTCAAACTCGGGACCGGCGGCAATTATTGGGTCGCAGGCTTTTTGTGACCGGAATGACCACTCTCTGCGCTACCATGCTTGCTGTGGTCCAATCCGCCTGAAATCTGCTCGACTTTCACTTCGACCATGACGTCGCCTGCCTGCTCGAAAGTCAGGGTCATCATGAAGCTGTCGCCGATCTTGAAGCGCTCATTGCCATCAAACAGCATCAAATGCAGGCCACCGGGCTCCAGCAGTGCTGTATCCTCAGCAGGCACATCGACGCCATCAACCGGCATCATTTTCATGACATCTCCATGCTGCATCGTCGCATGAAGCTCAATCGTTCCGAAGGCTTCGGACGTGGCCGCAATCAGGCGGTCCGCTTTGGAACCTTCATTCGAGATTGCCATGTAAGCCGCTGTCGGTCGGTTCGGCATGTTTGGGCGCGCTGCAGGGTGAATGATCGTCAGATCGCCCTTCTTGACTTCATGCGCTTGGGCCGACGGTGCGACCATCACCAGACCAAGTGCAACCACACCCGTCCATAGAACTCGGTTCTTAAGTTTCATTTGTTCCTCCGTCGCCGGACGTCCCCGGCTGTCCATCTGCAATCCAATCGTCAGATGAACGGAGCAGGCGGTGCGCGACCGAGAAATACATTTGAGGTCGTGCGTGACGTCTGAGCAGCGACGCCGCTTGGCCAGTCAGCCAAGAATACAATCTGATCAGGGACCAAGATGGGCGTATACCCATCAGGAAAGGCCATCTTGGGGAAGCCAAAGCACCAGGGGCAGTGCATCCCTTCCTCTTCACCAGTCGCGCTGAGGACCGTCCTGCCCTCGGGCGTACAAATGACTATTTGTTCGACACCTAGGGTGACAAATAGTGCTCGCAAATCCTTGTCGGCAGCCTTTGCAGGCAAGGGCACCATGAAGACCTGAAGCGCCAGCAGCGCCAGTGCAGGCAAGAGCCGCCATACCCGGTATCGCGCGAGCAATGTCATATCACGAATTGATCATGCGGACATTTGCTCTGCAATCACCTGCGGATGCGGCATTTTCACAATGTCTCGCCCAGCAGTGACTAAGCCCGAATATAATGCAGGCCACGAAACTCCTGTCGAAATCTGGTCACATCCTCTGCGACGTTCTCGGGCGTCTCGCCAACAGCACGTGCAATCAAGCGGGCCAGATCCGGCATGTTGTCGGGGCCCATGCCCAGACGCACAATCTCAGGCGTTCCGATACGCAAGCCAGGCAAGTCGCCCTCGGGCGGTGCAACCGGCAAACCGATCCCGCAAGCCAGCAGATTCGCACGGCGCAGCCGCTTGGAAACCGTTTGTCCGCCACCCATAGCGCATGCATCCACGGCAAACTGATGCGATATCGTGGGGCGGTTTGCAGCATACACGGGGACGCCTTCGGCCATCAATGCAGCAGCAAGCGCTTGCGCAGTCGCAACCATCTGTTCGGCATAGGTCTGGCCGTACTCACGCCAATCCAGCAGTGCCATCGCAAGCGAAGCCACCCGCCCGGCATCAAAGTTCGCAGTGAGGCCAGGGAATGCAATCGCGTCCAGCCGCTCCGCAAGGTCAGGCTCATTGGTCACGACCAGCCCACCCGCAGGTCCACCGAGCGACTTGTAGGTAGACATTGTCATCAAATGCGCACCCAGCGTCAACGGGTTCTCCCAGGCCCGCCCAGCGATCATTCCGCAAAGATGTGCCGCATCGAACAGCACTCGGGCGCCTACCTCGTCGGCAATCGCGCGGATCTCTGCCACAGGGTGCGACGCGAGGTTAAGTGACCCACCAATCGTGATCAGCTTGGGCTGAAGTTCATGCACCTGCCCCTTCAAGCCTTCCAGATCCACCGTGTAACCGTCTGCCGCCACTGGCGCATGATGGATTTCCAGCCCGTAAAGCCCTGCCGCCCCTGCACGATGATGCGTCACATGCCCGCCAATTTCCCCTGGCGGCACGATGATTGTGTCACCGGGTTGGCAGCAGGCCATGAAAGCATAGAGGTTCGACAAAGCGCCAGAGGCTACGCGGACCTCGGCAAAACGCGCCTGAAAGATCTCAGCCGCCAGTTCGGCACAGATCACTTCGATCTTCTCAATCGCCTCCAGACCCATTTCGTATTTATCGCCCGGGTAGCCCAGTGACGGACGCGATCCAAGCCCGCGCGACATCAGTGCCTCGGCGGCAGGGTTCATCACATTGGTGGCAGGGTTCAGGTTGATGCAGTCACGGTCGTGAATTTGCCCGTTCTCAACGGTCAGGCCTTCGATCCAGTTCGCCAGCGCATCCGAGTCACGTTCAGCGGCCAAGCCTGCCAACGATTGCACATAGTCCTCACAAGCTGTGGGCACCCAACCCCGCCTCGTCAAACTGGTCATTTTCATCGCTCCTCGCCACAGACTGACCTTTCATCCCATGCTTGCCATTCCCCCGCAAACCAGATTACGTCGCACCCAGGCGCAGAAAATCTAGGTCTAGAATATGCCCCTTACGCCGCCCAACCCGCAACAGCTTCCTCTCAACGCACTACGTGCATTTGAGGCAGCTGCACGCCATGGCAGTTTCCAACGGGCAGCGGAGGAGTTGTCGGTTTCGGCCGGAGCCATCGCTCAACAGATACGCAAACTTGAGGATTGGGCAGCCGTGCGCCTGTTCGACCGGCACCCGCACGGAGTGACCCTGACACCGATCGGAGAGGCAAGCCTGCCGGATCTTGTCCGTGGATTCGAGGCACTTGGAGGCGCCGCACGGACGCTACGACAAAACGCTTTGAAGGTGCCTGTTCGGATCGCCACCCTGCCCGCGATAGCGCAGCTGTGGCTTGGCCCACGAATGTCGGCCTTGCAGCATTCTCTCCCGGATGTGGAGCTGTCAGTGCATGCGCTCGACACATGCCCGCGCCTTTCGCTTGGAGCCTTTGACGTTGCGCTCTACCCGCAGAACGCTCTTGCCGAGCCGATTGGGCATGTATCGGTGCTGGCGCAAAACAGTCTTGTGCCTGTTGCGGCACCTGCGCTTGCTCGCACCTTGCAAGCGCCGAAGGATCTGAAGTCGGCAACGTTGATCCATGATACAGCGTGGAAATGCGATTGGCGCACGTGGCTTGGAAGGCACAATGTCTCGGGACCCGACCCTGTACGCGGACCTAGCTTCTCGCTCTATAGCTTGGCAGTGGAACGGTGCGTTGCAGGCGATGGCGTGTTGATCGGGCATACGGCTTTGCTTGCGGACCATCTAGCGGATGAGCGCCTTGTGATGCTGTTTCGGGAGCTTGCCCTGCCGCGCCCACCAATCTGTGCGGCGACCCCAACCCGCGAAGCCACATTACCCGCGATGCGTAATGTCATTGCGGCTATGCGGTCCATAGCTCCGATCTCAAAAGGTTAAGTCTTCCGTTTAGACTTCCCGCCGTTCGAGCTTTCAACGGACGCTTGCCCACGCGCCTGTTGTGCGGCCATACGCAGCTCGTCCGCAATTTCTTCGGCCTCGTCCGGATCAAAATCCATCGGCAGGTCCACGGTCTTGCCACTTACATAGATGCGGACCATGCCTTCTGACGTTGGTCCGATCTGCAACCCGGCGCTCTCGTCTGTCTGTCTGTTGATGCTCATGCTCACGTCATGGCGTGGACGATCGCCATTGGCAAGTGCTCGGAGTGGTCAAGCCGCAAGTGGCGCTTGAATTCCCGGCGAACGAGGGGTAAATCACCGGCTCGTGCAATGTGTTGCCGCCTTAGCTCAGCTGGTTAGAGCGCTGGAATGTGGATCCAGAGGTCCCCCGTTCGAACCGGGGAGGCGGTACCATCCATTCATGCTGAGTCGTTGATCCTAAAGGGAAAACCTTGGGAGCGGCTATAGCGATGACACACAAACTGACACACACCATCACACGAAGCGGCTCAATTCTGTTCAACAGGAGAGTGCCGAAAGCAATTCAAAAGGACTTTGTCGTGTCGTTTGTCAGAGTGAACCTTGGTCGATGTGAAGAGACTGCTGCGCTCTTATCGAGACGGTTGAATGAAAAACTGA
>JBGCFK010000537.1:0-13561 GCA_045106875.1 Paracoccaceae bacterium
AATAACTAGGCAAAACTTTGATCCCTTATCAAGTATTTTTACGAGAACTCTTCTGTCTCACACTTCGACTGCACCAGCGGGCACAGATACGGAACGGCCATAACAGGACCGAGAGAAGCGCCCTGACCGCCATGCCCAGCAAGAAGCCATCCACCTGATCAACCAACATCAGGTTGATTGCGTTGCGCGCATAGATCCACAGCCCTTCGCCCGAAACCAGCCAGCTCGTGAGCCAGTTCGACACATCGTAGAATGCGGCATAGGAGGCCTTGGGATCCTCAATCCGCCAGCCATAGAGGCCAAGCGCCGCCGCGCCGGTCGCCAATCTTGCCCACATCCTATGACCTGTGAGCGGAGAAACCGGCGCGATTCATCAGATCATCGCCATACCGCCGTTTACGTGCAGGGTCTGACCGGTGACATATGCCGCCTCGGGACTGGCCAGATAGAGCGTCGCCGCTGCGATTTCCTCGGGCGTGCCCATGCGCCCCGCCGGGATACGCCCGAAGATTGCCGTCTTCTGCTCGTCGTTCAGCTTGCCGGTCATGGCGGTCTCGATGAAACCGGGCGCGACGCAGTTCACGGTCACATTGCGCGAGGCGACCTCCTGTGCCAGCGATTTGGACATGCCGATCATGCCCGCCTTGGACGCCGCATAGTTGCCCTGACCCGGGTTGCCGGTAACGCCCACGACCGAGGTTACGCCGATGATCCGGCCCCAGCGTGCCTTCATCATGCCGCGAAGAACCGCCTTAGAGAGCCGGAAGGCCGCGGTCAGATTCACGGCCAACACCTGCTCCCATTCGTCGTCAGACATGCGCATGAAAAGATTGTCGCGGGTGATCCCGGCATTGTTGACCAGAATATCGATCCCGCCCATGGCCTCTGTCGCAGCTTTGGGCAGATCGGTGACCGCACCAGGCTCGGACAGGTTGGCCGGCGTGACATGGGCCCGTTCGCCCAGTTCGGCGGCCAGCGCCTCCAGCGGCTCGACCCGGGTGCCATGCAACGCCACCTGAGCGCCTGCACCGTGCAGAACACGGGCGATCTCGGCACCGATGCCGCCAGATGCCCCGGTTATCAACGCCGATTTACCAGTCAGATCAAACATGCCGTCCCTTTCGAAGCATCGTCTTTTGCGTTTGTTAACAGGGGATATCGTGACGCGAAACAGTGATCTGGTGCACCGCATGCGATGAAAATTTCCACTGCCATACGAACCTTCTGGGCCGGGACCGACACTTACAGGTCAATGGAAACGACATTCCATATCGACAGAAGGAAGTCAGCAAATGCCCAACCTCGCCATTCTCTCTGATATCCAGAAGGATGCTAAACTGCACGCTGCGTTTGGAAAGTTCCTGCATCGCCGGCAGCTGTCAAAGCTGTATGAATTCGCGCGCCTGCACAATGAAGAGCGCACCGCTTTCAAGATGGCCTTTCAGGATCCAAGCGCCATAGAGGTCAAATTCTCGAAGGGGCTTCTCAAGAAAGGCCACGACCTGCACCAGCAGACCCTCCATGCGATCCACGCCAAGCGCAAGAAGGAGTTCAGGGGCGATCCGGATTACGAAGAAAAGATCAGCTTCGACGCCTGTTTCGCCGCGACAAATGCAAGTCCGGAATGGGCCAAGATCTTCAAGGCGGTGAAAGTCGGGCTGAACCAGCATTTTGCCGCCTTCGCCCAGACAGAATTCCCACACACCCCGGAATATGCCGCCTATGTACGCGAGGCCGCGAAGGCCGAGGCGAAGAAAGCCGCAGCGGATCTGGAACTGGAACGCGAGGTGGACGAGTTTCTCGGGCTGGCGGTGGCAGTCGGCACCGGCGATGCCAACACCAGCAAGCGGCTGTCGCAGAGCCTGTCGAAAAAGCACAAGCCCAAGAAGGGCAAGGGCATGAACCCAAGCCAGATGATCGAGTTCGTGAAGAAGAAGTTTGGCAGGCACTACAAGGCCAGCAAGCCCTGAGAGTATGACGGCCGGAAGTTGGACCCCTCCCTCTCCCGCTTCTGGTATATCTGGCCGGGGCTTTTGCCTCGGCCCTTTTTTTACATCATTCCGACGGCTTTCTCGTCTTCCCCGGACTGCGCGGCGTAGATCGAGGTGTACCCGCCCGACCAATCCGGCGGGATCTGGCAAGGCCGGGGATCGTGATGCGCCCAGCGCGCTTCTTCACCACGAATGATCTTGTAGGTGTTGCGCGTGGACGCAGGCCTAGGCGTATAGGGTTTGGCGTCTGCCGACCTGAAACAGTTCAGCAGCAAGGGCCGTGGCACCGGCGACTTGGACGCGGGCGAGTAGTGCAGCGTCCGGCAATTATGGATGGTGATGGTGCCTGCCTTGCCGGTCATGTACTCGACCCGGCTCATGTCGACGGCCGCCGCATCCTCATCGGACAGCATCCCGGTCCAGTTTCCATCGCCGTCGTACTGATCGTAAAGCTCGTCATTATGACTGCCGCGCACCGCAGCCAGCGGGCCGTTCTCCATCGTCGTATCCAACAGATAGCAGCCGATGGTCAGGACATTGTAGTTGGTGTGCGGAAAGAACTGGATGTCCTGATGCCATTTGACAGTGTCCGAGGCATCGAACCATTTGAAGTTCAGCTTCGAGTGATGGAATACCACGTTCGGTCCAACCAGATCGGCGGCCGCGTCGGCGATCAGCCCGGTCGCGAACGCCCAATAGTCATCATGCTGGATATCCGGGTTCTTCAGACGACGCAGGACGGGCGTCTCAGCAGAGTGACCCGGACCGATGTCGAAATCATCGCCCGATTGGGTCTCCGCCCGGCTCTTTTCCTGAAAATCCGCAGTGACTTCCTGAAGCCTCGCAAGCGTATCGGCGGGGACGAACTCTTCGACCGAGACGAATCCATCATCGAAATACTTCTCGCGTTGCGCTTTGGTCAGCACCCGCGCTGGATAGGACAGGACCTGTTCCGGTGTCATTGATTTCTCCCTTGTGTCCTTTTTCGCAAGCTTGCACTGACGATGCGGAAACGAGCAAGGAAGGTCCAGAAATTATCCAGATGCTGCTTCGGCCAGCTTCCTTACATCGTCAGGGCCATTGACTGCCGTCGCTGCGAGACTCCGGTCGATCCGCCGCGCCATTCCCGACAAGGCCTTGCCCGCACCGATCTCGACCAGTTCAGTGACCCCCTCAGCGGCCATGAACAATACACTTTCGCGCCAGCGGACAGACCCTGTAACCTGCTGGACCAGCAAATCGCGGATCTCGCCGGGGTTGTTGACAGCCTCGGCCCGCACATTTGCCACCAGTGGCACCCTGGGCGCGGCAATCTCGGTATCGGCCAAAGCCTCTGCCATCCGGTCGGCGGCGGGTTGCATCAGAGCACAGTGGAACGGGGCCGAGACAGGCAGCAGAAGCGCGCGTTTGGCACCCCTCTCCTTGGCCATCTCGACCGCGCGTTCCACGGCGGCCTTGTTGCCTGAAACCACCACCTGACCGGGGTCATTGTCATTCGCAGCCTGGCAAACCTCACCCTGAGCAGCCTCCTCGGCCAGAGCCGTCACAGCATCGAAATCCAATCCCAGTACGGCTGCCATGGCACCAACACCCACAGGCGTCGCCTCCTGCATCGCCGCGCCACGCAGACGCAACAATCGCGCCGCATCGGCCACGGAGAACGCACCTGCCGCAGCAAGGGCTGAGTACTCACCCAGCGAGTGGCCTGCCACGAAGGCAGCTGCATCGATTCCAACGCCTTCTGCCTCCAGCGCGCGCATCGCCGCCAGAGATGTCGCCATCAAAGCAGGTTGAGCATTTGCCGTCAGCGTCAGGTCTTCCTGCGCGCCCTCCCAGATCAGCGTGGACAGCTTCTCGCCCAACGCGTCGTCAACCTCGTTGAAGATCGCCTTTGCGCCGGGATAGGCCTCGGCCAGATCTTTGCCCATGCCGATCGCCTGTGCCCCCTGTCCGGGAAAGGTGAATGCGCGCATTGTGTCCTCCTGAAGTTTTGCTCGCTTTTGCCCCGGCCCGCACAATTGTCAACCTTGCGCGGTTGGGCATGGGCTATATGTTGTGGGCCGAACAGGGGAGCACACATGACCGACACAAGTTTGGGCCAGATTGCGGTGACTGTCACCGGGTGCTCTGGGCGCATGGGGCAGATGCTGATGCAGGCCGTGAACGAGTCAGTGGCCTGCCGCCTTGTCGGCGCGACAGAACGCGCAGGACATGACTGGGTGGGCAAGGATGTGGGCGAGGCCTTGGGCAGCTCACCGCAGGGCGTCATTGTGACTGACGACCCGATTGACCCGTTCGCACAGTCTCAGGCGGTCTTCGACTTCACATCTCCTGATGCGACCGTTACCCACGCAGCGCTGGCAGCGCAGGCCCGTGCTGTGCATGTTATCGGGACAACCGGGTTTGACGCATCGCATCTGGAAGCGCTCGGTCACGCAGCATCGCATGCAGTCATTGTGCGCGCAGGAAACATGAGCCTGGGCGTGAATCTTCTGACGTTACTGACACGGCAAGTAGCGGCCGCTTTGGACACCGATTTCGATATCGAGATCATCGAGAGTCACCACAAGCACAAGGTCGACGCGCCATCAGGCACCGCATTGATGCTGGGCGAAGCTGCAGCAGAAGGCCGGGGCGTTGCGCTGGACGACGTGGCGGACCGGGGCCGGGATGGCATCACAGGCGCGCGCGCAGCAGGCGCTATAGGCTTCGCAGCATTGCGTGGCGGAGATATCGTTGGCGAGCACGAGGTGATTTTCGCGGGTGCAGGCGAGCGGATCAAACTCAGCCATATCGCCACGGACCGCATGTTGTTCGCCCGAGGCGCTGTGAAGGCGGCACTCTGGGGTCAGACACAGAAACCGGGAGAGTACGATATGCTGGACGTTCTGGGGATCGCACGATGAGTGAAAGCCTGCATCTTCTGAAGCTCTCTGTGGGAACGGAAAGCGTTGAGGCACTGAAAGAATGGCAAGCCGGGCGGAGCGCCACAAGGCGCAAGGCTGGGCAGGACCCCCGCCCGAGACATGTGACCCGGATGTGGCCAAAGCGGGCCGAGGAGATTCTGGATGGCGGTTCGATCTATTGGGTGATCAAAGGCGCTGTACTGGCACGCCAGCAGATCGAAGATCTACAGGAAGTCATTGGCGAGGACGGGATCCGGCGCTGTGCGATCATCTTGTCATATGACATCACGCTTGTGGAAACTCGCCCGAAAAGACCGTTTCAGGGTTGGCGCTATCTGGAGGGAAAGGATGCTCCACCGGACTTGCGCGATCAAAGTGGCGACGTCATTGGCCTGCCACCAGATCTGGCGATCGCACTGGACGGCCTTGGCGTGGTTGCACGTTAGGACATCAAATTGAATTGAGCGCGCCTGCGCGCGCAAGACATGCGCTTGGTCCGTCGCTTCGCTGGACCAAGCCGCAGGCACCAGGATCAGCGGTGGTGAGTAACAGCAGATCCAGGCGCCAACGGGGCCCCAGCACAGCCGAAGGCGAAGATGGGGAGCACAGGAACGATACGACCGCTCGCGGTCATATCTCCTTTTGCTTCACATATTGGGATAGTTCGGCCCATCCCCACCCTGAGGCGTTGTCCAATTGATATTCTGGCTCGGATCCTTGATGTCACACGTTTTGCAATGCACGCAGTTCTGGAAGTTGATCTGGAACCGTGGGTTCGACCCATCGTCTTCGCGGATCACTTCGTAGACGCCCGCTGGACAATACCGCTGCGCAGGCTCGGCATAAGTCGGCAGGTTCACGTCAATCGGCTTCGAGGGGTCAATCAGCTGCAAATGCGCCGGCTGGCTTTCCTCGTGGTTGGTGAAGCTGAACGACACATTCGTCAGACGATCAAAGCTCAACACGCCATCTGGCTTGGGATATTCGATCACCGGGTGGTCCGAGGCCTTGCCGGTCGCTTCAGCGTCCGACTTGCCATGGCTCATGGTTCCAAACGGGTTCCATCCCGTCAGGTTCGCCACCCACATGTCAATCGCCCCCAGCTTCAGCCCGCCCAGCAGACCATACTTGGACCACATTGGTTTCACATTGCGCACAGGCTTCAGGTCCTTGGCAATCGGGCCCTCACGCACGTCCGTTTCGTAGGCCGTCAGTTCATCACCTTGCCGACCCTCGCCAATTGCAGCACACGCCGCCTCGGCCGCCGCAATCCCGGACAGCATGGCGTTATGGTTACCCTTGATCCGCGGCACGTTCACCATCCCGGCCGAGCAACCCAGCAGTGCACCGCCCGGGAAGGTCAACTTTGGCATGGCCTGCCAGCCGCCCTCGGTGATGGCCCGCGCGCCGTATGCGATACGCTTGCCGCCCTCCAGAACGTCCGCGATCAGTGGATGATGTTTGAACTTCTGAAATTCCATGTAAGGGAAGAGGTGAGGGTTCTGGTAGTTCAGGTGCACCACGAAACCCACATACACCTGGTTGTTTTCGAGGTGGTACATGAAGGAGCCGCCACCCGTCTTGAAGCCCAGCGGCCAGCCCATGGTGTGCGTGACCTGACCCTGTTTGTGCTTCTCGGGCGAGACCTCCCAGATCTCCTTCATGCCCACGCCGTATTTCTGCGGCTCCTTGCCGTCGGAGAGACCATACTTGGCGATGGCAACCTTCGACAGCGAGCCGCGCACGCCCTCGGCCAGCAGCACGTACTTGCCAGCCATGATCATGCCGGGCTCGTACGCATCACCTGGTGTGCCGTCGGGGTTCTTGCCAAACTCGCCTGCAACCACGCCGATGACTTCGCCGTTCTCGCCATGAACCAGTTCCGAGCAAGACATGCCCGGATAGATCTCGACGCCCAGTCCCTCGGCATACTCGGCCATCCAGCGGCAGACATTGCCCATCGAGACGATGTAAGTGCCGTGGTTCGACATGAGCGGCGGCATCGCAAAATTGGGCATCCGGATTTCGCCCGCCTCGCCCAGCATGTAGAAACGGTCTTCGGTAACCTCGGTTTCGATCGGCAGGCCCATATCCCGCCAATCGGGCAGCAGCGCATCAAGGCCTGAGGGATCCAGCACCGCGCCAGAAAGAATATGCGCCCCAACCTCGGAGCCCTTCTCCAGCACGACGACATTCAGGTCTTCGTCCAGCTGTTTCAGACGGATCGCGGCTGACAAGCCCGCAGGGCCTGCACCCACGATCACAACATCGACTTCCATTGCTTCGCGGTCAAAATCGCTCATGGCTGACACCCCTATCCGTTGACTTGGCACTGTGGATATCGTGCGAGATTGGCCAGGGTCAATCGTGACGCGTCGTCAGGACGCGATTTCGACCAGACGCTTTATCTCCGAAGTTGGGTCTTTTGTTACAGCCTTCGCAATCATTGGTGCTTGCCTTCGTCCAACCTGGTTGGGGAAGGAATCATATGCGTTTGTCCATTTCAGTCCTTGTGCTCGTCATTCTGGTGGCGGGATGTGTGCAGAAGACAGTCGCGCCTCCACCGCCGGTCTTTACACCGCCAGCGCCTCGGACGCCGATCACACCCAGCATGATTGTGAGCCAGAATTTTGACGCGACGTGGAACGCGCTGGTCGACTATGTCTCTTCCAACAGCTTCACAATCGACGTTTCGAGAAGGAATCCGGGCTGCTGACCCTTTCGCGAGCCCATGGGGCGAAACCTGTTGGGCTATCGTGTGGGTCAGGCCGACAGCAAGGCCACAGCGATCAGGACGATGCCGACAACACCTGCCGACCAGATGATGGTACGGACCACCGGTAGACCAAGACCATAGACGACGGGGTAGAGCGCGCGTGCCGCGACAAACAGGATTGATCCAAGCTGGGTCGTTCCGTTCGAGACACCCGCAATGGCAGTTGCGGCCACCAAAGGCGTGAAAAGAGCCATGGCCTCAAGCCCGTTTGACACCGCTCGGCGCATGCGTCCCTGCAGGATGGAAAGATCCCTTGGCTCATCACGAGCGCCCAGCCCCCATGCAAACCCCTGGTTCAGCGGCGTCAGAAAACCCTGGACGGCAATGGTCGCGAACAGAATCAGGGTGGCCCAAACGAGCATGTGAAGTTCAAAGGTCATCAGCCTCTCCATTTAATGATGTAACTATTATTATTGTACTCACTTGTCATTCGTCAAAGAGGTTTGCACGAGCTATGTGTCACGTATGCGTGAGAAGCCTCCCGATTGCCCGATTGCCCGTACCGCCATGATCCTTGGCACCCGCTGGACCGCGCAGATCCTGCGCGAGATGATGGACCATGGTCCAAGACGCTTTCAGGATCTGGCGGATGCGCTGCCCGGTATTGCACCGAACACCCTGTCCTCGCGCCTGAAGATGCTGGAAGCCTCGGAGGTGGTGGCGCGGGAGTTCTACGAAGACCATCCGCCCCGCGCTGCTTACACGTTAACCGCGAAGGGCGAGAAGATGCGGGTCATCCTGAACGCCATGCGCATGTGGGGCACTCGATACGCACCCAGGTAAGTGTCTGAAAGCGACAGAAACTGGCGCGAAAATGAGTTACACGAAGTGAAAATCTAGGCATACTCTTCACAGCTTCGGTGGGGATTGGGGCCGTACCGGGCAGAGGAATCTATGACCTTATTCGGACTGATTGGGGTTATCGGGGTAGCGTTCTACCTTGGCTCTTACGCTGCGTTGCAGCTTGGATACATATCCGGGCGCGGCTACCTTTACCCTTTTTGTAATCTGATTGGCGCGGCTGGTGTCGGGGTCAGCATTATCGAGGAATGGAACCTCTCGTCGCTGATCATCTCGGTGACCTATTTGGTCATTTCGGTGATTGGCATGACGCGTACGTTCCTGCTGCGCCGTACGATCAAGTTCCCGCCGGATGAGACGCGAGTGATCGAGACCATTCTGCCCGGTGTAGACAAGATCGAGGCGCAGAAACTGATCAGGATCGGCCGCTGGATTGAAGCGGGCGACCGGCATGTTCTGACGCAGGAAGGCACACCGATCAGCAATCTGATCTGGGTGCACTCGGGTCGGGTCAGTATCCGCGTGGGGGGCAGGCACGTGGCCGCACTGGGTGAAGGCGCTGTGCTGGGCGAGGCGACCTGCCTGACCGGAGCACCCGCGACAGCGACCGTGCAAGTAGATGGCAACGCACGTTACTTCGCAGTTCCGGTAGCGCCGTTGAGGGCATTGGTATCGAAGAATGCCGAGATCCGATCTTGCCTGCAGGACGCGATATCGCGGCAAATGCGGGACAAGCTGCATGAAACAAACAAACGCATGGTGGCAAGCCAGGCGGCGGAGTAGACCTCTGGGCACGGGCGGTGCGTTTAACACTTCACGGAAAAACGTTTAAATCTGACGTGGATCGCGGGAGAGCTGCCGCTGTTTTCATTGGGAAAACTTTGGACCCTGATGCGCTGAACACTATCAGAATTGCCCATTTTGTTGAGTGGCCGGTTTGAGCCCATATTGACCGAGACTGCCTTTCTACCGGTTTGCAATCTCAGTCCGCACCGGACGTTCGCGACTAACAGGCACAATGTTCGTTGAATATCTCAACGCGCAACAACCGCCACTCTGCTGGTTGATCACGCCGGAAGGCAAATCTGCGAAAGACTCGACCCGAATGGAACGTAACGTCCGCAAGCTTTTCGTCGTTAAGTTCGAAACTTCACCCGTCCCTTTAAGGCTTATGGTAAGCTTCCACCGGACGTCGGAAAGTTCGAAACCTCAGGAAGCGATATCACGACGTTTTTGTTCGGCGTCGTCCCATGCGGCAAGAGCTTGATAGTTCGGCACAAAGCCAAGGCCCTTGTTGGCATCGGATGAAACAGCATCCTGCGAAGTTAGAACGTCAATTACGGCGGGTGCATTCTGCATCGCGCGTTCGATGGCACCGGACAGATCCTCGGCGCGTTCGACCCTTGCGCCATATGCCCCCAATGCCCGAGCCATTGCGGCATAGTCTGAATCTCGCAACATGGTGCCAACGATCCTGCCGCCATAATTAGAGGCCTGATCGAAGCGTTCGATGTTCCATGCCCCATTGTTCGAGACGATGAAAACGGCCTTGCAGTCATGGCGCACGGCGGTGTCGATCTCCATCGCGTTGATGCCGTAAGCGCCGTCGCCCGTTACACAAACCACTTGTCGACCCGGGCACGCGAGCGCCGCTGCGTTGGCAAATGGCACGCCCACACCGAGGCATCCAAACGCTCCGGCATCCAGATAGGTCGTGGTTTCCAGACCGATGCGCGCGAAGCTCAGGAAATCCCCGCCATCTGCAATCCCGATATAGTCGTCGTCGACCGCGTCGCGAAGCGCTTCAAAAACGGCCATCGGATGCACCCTGCCATCGCTGCCGGTTTTCGGGGCTGCGCTCGCACGCCCTTTTTCGATGCGTCCCAGGTGTTTGGCGCGCAGTCCATCAGCCCAATCGGAATCACGCGATCCTGCATCATTCCCCAAGGCATTAGCGATTGCATCGAGGGCCAGATCAACCGAGGCCAGCAGTTCGGGTGAACCGCGTCGATTGTCAATCAATTCTGCCGCTGTATCGGCGATACGAAGGAAACTCGCGTCACCGAACACGGCGGGCGAGCCGAAGCCCAGTTGATAGTCCAACTTGCGGCCCAAGGTGATCACAAGGTCGGCCTGGGACATGGCAGCGGCCCGTACCGCGCCCACAACCGAAGGATGCTCCGACGGGACCAACCCCCTGCTTTCCTGCGTGTCGAGATAGAGCGCGCCAGAGGCATCGAGAAACCGGACAAGCTCTGTTCCGGCGTTTGTCGCCCCGCGACCCGAAACTACAAGCGGTCGCTTTGCCTGCCGGATCGCATCCGCTGCGGCGGCGACCGATCCGAAATCTGGGGCAACGCGACGTTGCGGCGATGGCCTCAGCCAATCCTCGACGATCAGGTTCGGGGAGACCGTTTCTCTCAGAACATCGGTCGGGAATTCGATATAGGACGGCCCCGCTTCACCCATGTCTCCGAAAGCGCGGGCGATGGCCTCGTCCAGTTCACGCAATGCCTGTTCCGCGTCCCTCGCAGTCCGAGAATAGCGCGTAACCGGCGCCATGATTTGCGTATGCGGGATGTCCTGCAGCGGTCCCATGTTCGATTGCGGTCGCGGCGGGCAGCCTCCGATTAGCAGCACTGGAACGCGAGACAGGGATGCGTTTGCAATGCCAGACACGCAATTGGTTACGCCCGGCCCAGCCGTTGCCATGCAGACCCCCAGCTCTCCGGTCAGCTCGGCATGCGCATGGGCCATGTGGACAGCAGCGCCTTCGTCGCGGACGTCGATGATCTGAACGCCCTGCAGCGCCAGGAAATCCCAGATCGGCTGGATATGTCCGCCTTGCAAACCAAAGATCCGTCGCACCCCGCGCTGGACCAACGATTTCGCGATCCAAGCCGCGACGCTGTGCTGGTCCGTGTTGAGGTCTTCGAGCAGATTGGGATCAGGATTCTTCATTGGAGTTCTCTCCTTTACGACGCCGACCGGTCATCCAGCATCTCGCGCAAACGGCGGTGCAGTATTTTTCCGGTGGCGTTTCTGGGCATCTCGTCGGGTTTCAGGAAAACAATCTCTCTAGGACACTTGAAGCCTGCCAAACGGCTGCGCGTCCAATCGATCAGCGCATCGGCGGATAGAGTGCCCCCCGGCACCAGCACCACAGCCGCAGTCACGCGTTCGCTCCATTTCGGGTCCGGGACACCGATGACCGCAACGTCGCGGACCTCGTTATGCGCAATCAGTGCCTGCTCGACTTCCGACGGATAGACGTTCTCGCCGCCTGAGATGATCAAGTTCTTCTTGCGGTCGAGCAATCGGATGAAACCGTCTTCATCGCGAAGTGCGACATCGCCGACGCTGAGATAGGGTCCGCGCATCGCCTCGGCTGTCTTGTCCGGCAGGTTCCAATACCCGTCGAACTGATAGGGGCTGCAACTGAACAACTCGCCGGGCTCGCCATCGGGAACCTCGTTGCCATCTTCATCCAGCAAGCGAATAGGGGCTGAGCCGACCACCTCTCGCCCCACAGTGCCTAAATGATCGAATTGTTCATGCGGATGCAGCATTGTTGCCCACCCCTGCTCGGTCGAACCATAGAGCTCGTACAGACCCGAGTTCGGGAACATTTCGATGATAGCTCGCTTGGTGTCCGTAAACGCGGTCGCCGATGAGACGAGCAGCTTCTCGACTGACGCCACGTTGCCGCGCTTGGCCGCATCGACTGCCAGCATCATGGAATAATGTGTTGGGACAAGTGACGAAAACGTCGCCTCACCCAACGCCGATAAACACAGTTCCGGATCGAAGCTGGCGCAAGAGAAAATGCGGATCGCAGCACCGCAGAACAGGAACGCAGTGAAGAAGTTCAACGAGTTCGCATGGCACATCGGCATCACCAGCAGCGCACAGTCACGGCGGTGCAGGCGGAACTCCACCTCGGTCATCAATGCCAGCATGGACATGCCACGGTGGCTGCGGATCGCACCCTTTGGGTTTCCCGTCGTGCCTGAAGTATACATCAGGCACCAAGGATCATCGGGCACCACGACCGTCGCGGGTTCAACCGCAAACGCGCGGGCAATCAGATCCTCGTAGTCACGAACGCCGCTGTCGGAACGGTCGCCAATCTGGATGAGGCGACCCTGAGGCAAGTCCAGTTCTGACTGTGCCGCTGCGATTACATCGGCGAGGGCAGTCTCAAAGATCAGCGCCTTGGCAAGTGAGTCGTTCGCTATGAAGACCAGCTCCGAGGCAGTCAGTCGGAAGTTGATTGGGACCGCGATCAGGCCCGCTTTGGCGACTGCCGCATAAATCTCAGCCCATTCAAGCCGGTTGTAAGCAAACACAGCGACACAGTCGCCTTTCTCAAGCCCCAGACCAGTCAGCGCGTTGGCTAACTTGCAGGCACGCTCGTTCCACTCGAAAAAACTGAGGGATCGTTCAAGATCGGCGGCTCCCGTCGCATTCGGGCGCAGCCGTGCATGGGTAGTTAACATCTGCCCCGCATGGAACAAAACAGGTGTCACGACGCGACCCTGCAACCCTGTTGCGAAGAGCCTTCGGCTGACAAGGCCGCCGTCAGCCGAAGGCAAGCTTCTATCGTGTGCGATTGAGCGAGGCCCTCGGCTCTTTCTGGTTCCCCGGACAAAATGGCTTCGGCGATGGCTGCGTGCTGATCCCAAATCTCGGCAGGCGGCTCGGCCTGACGCAAAACCTCGACCATGGCGCGGCGCAGAAAGCGCCAATGCGGCCGGACGGATTCGATTACCGTTGTATTGCCTGACATCTCGTAGATCGCGTGATGGAAGCGTTCATCCTGGATCACCTGTTCGCGATATGGTGCTTTCGGCCCACGCCGGTTCCAGTTCCGAAAGAACTGGTCCATGGACCGCAGGTGTACGGTTTTGTCGAGTTCACCGGATCTGATCCGCTCCGCAGCGCGGCGCGCTACATAGCCATCGATCAGTCCGCGTAAATCGTAGTGGTGCTGCATGCGGACCACGTCCAGGGCCGTAACGGCCATGCCACGCTTACCGACTTTTTCGATCAACCCGTCAGCTTTCAACAGCGTCATCGCCTGTTGG
>JBGCFK010000538.1:0-4116 GCA_045106875.1 Paracoccaceae bacterium
ACTGGCAATCTTCCAGTACATCAACGGCTTCTACAATCCGCGGCGAAGGCACTCAGCATTGGGTTGGAAAAGCCCAGTCGCATTCGAAAGGAAAGTGGCCTAAAAGAGCACTTGGAACGGCACGAAAGCGCGAAAGGTCCACTCGACAGCATGGTCGAAATCGTAAGCCCCACCATCGGGCAAGGTCGCATCCTCGACCGAGATGCCAGAGAGCCCTGCCTCGGCCGACAGACGCACGGTCTAGGCAACGTCCTCGGGCGCGTCCCCAAACCCGTTCTCCAAGTCGCCGGAGACCGGCAGGGGCGTCGCGGCAACCAGTGCCTCGGCATGGGCCAGCGCCTCGTCGCGGGTGATGGTCCCGCCATCTGTGCGGCCAAGCGTGAACGCATGCCCTGCGGACGTCGTCGCCAGCGCCTGTGCCCCAAGTGCCGCCAATACTTTGGCCGATCCCGCGTCCCAAGGGTTGGGGATCACAAATGCTGCGCCCTTTACATGCATTGCCTTGAAGGCCTCGTGACGTCCGGTTGTTGCGTGCTCCCCGTTGGTTTGGGGCGCAGCATGGGCCGAGCGCCGCGTGCCGCCAAATCACGTTATGTGACCTGACGCATGCAGGCCGGGGATCAAACCTTCACGCGTTCGGATTTCGGATCGTACATCGGACGCGTCGAGGCTTCGGCGGGGACACGCACGCCTGCAACCTCGATCTCGTAGGAGGAGGCCACAACTTCGGCGGGCTTCTCGCCCTTGGATGGCACATAGCCCATGCCAATCGCGGCTCCGAGGTAATGGCCATAGTTGCCCGAGCTAAGATACCCCACCATCTCGCCATCCCGGAGAATCGGCTCGTTGTGGTAGAGCAGCGGCTCGGGATCCGTCAGCTTGAACTGCACCATGCGGGTCGCGAGCCCTTCGTCACGTTTGCGCGCAACGGCATCGGCTCCGATAAAGTCGTTCTTGGTCTTGGAGACGGCAAAACCCAGACCGGCCTCCAGAACATGATCCTCGTCGGTGATGTCATGGCCATAGTGGCGGAAAGCCTTCTCGATGCGGCATGTGTCCATGGTGTGCATGCCGACAAGCTTCAGCCCGTGATCATGGCCGGCCTCCCAAAGCGTTTCGAACATGTGCGCGGCCTGATCGGCTGAGGCGTAGATCTCCCAGCCCAACTCGCCGACATAGGTCACCCGGTGGGCGCGGGCGATGCCAAGCCCGATCTCGATCTCTTGCGCCCAGCCGAACGGGTGTGCTTCGTTGGTCCAGTCATGCGGGCTGACCTGTGCCAGCAGATCCCGCGCCTTGGGCCCCATCACCGCCAATACGCCCTCGCCAGCGGTCACATCCGTGAACACAACCCGTGCATCGCACACATGGCGTTTCAGCCAGCTCATGTCGCGCACCGCTGTCGCTGCAGGCGTGATGATCAGATAGGCATCGTCCGCGAGGCGGGTCACGGTCACATCGGCTTCGATCCCGCCCTTCTGGTTCAGGAACTGCGTGTAGACGATCTTGCCCACCGGGACCGACATGTCGCCGCCGCAGATCCGGTTCAGAACCGCCTCAGCGTCCGGCCCCTCGGCGCGGATCTTGCCGAAGCTGGTCATGTCGTACATGCCGACGCCGGTGCGGATGGCGTTGTGCTCCTCGGCACCGTTCTGGAACCAGTTCTGGCGGCCCCAGCTGTACTCATATTCCGGGTTCTGGCCGTCGCGGGCAAACCAGTTGGGCCGCTCCCACCCGGCGGTCTCGCCAAAGCACGCCCCGCGGGCGCGCAGATGCTCATGGAACGGAGACCTTCTGACCCCGCGGGCCGTATCCGGCTGGCGATAGGGAAAGTGGTCGGCATAAAGCAGCCCGAGGCTCTCCGAGACCCGTTCTTTCAGGTAGCGCCGGTTTCGCTGGAAGGGTTGCGCGCGTCGGATGTCCACGTCCCACAGATCGAAGGGCGCCTCCCCGTCATTGATCCATTGCGCCAGTGCCATGCCGGCGCCGCCCGAGGACACGATGCCAATGGAGTTGTAACCCGCCGCAACCCACATCCCCCGCAATTCCGGGCATTCTCCAAGGTAATACTTGTCGTCGGGCGTGAAGCTTTCGGGGCCGTTGAAGAACGTGTGGATGCCAGCCTCGGCCAGCATGGGCATGCGATTGATCGCCTGCTCGAGAATGGGTTCGAAGTGATCGAAATCCTCGGGCAGCTGGTCGAACTCGAAATCCTCAGAAATGCCGTTCATGCCCCAGGGCTTGGCCACCGGCTCGAACGCGCCGAGCAGCATCTTGCCCGCATCTTCCTTGTAGTAGGCACACTCGTCGGGCACGCGCAGCACGGGAAGCTGCGTCAGGCCAGGCACAGCCTCGGTCACGATGTAGAAATGCTCGCAGGCGTGCAGAGGCACGTTCGTGCCAGTCATGCGGCCCACATCGCGGGCCCACATGCCGCCGCAGTTGATGACGACATCAGCATTGATCCGGCCTTGGGCGCCGCCCTTGGACCAGGAAACCCCGGTCACTCGCCCGCCAGCTTGATGGATGTCGGTGACTTTGACGCCCTCGTGGATCATGGCATCGTTCTGCCGAGCCCCCTTGGCCAGCGCCAGCGCGATATTGGCCGGGTCCGCCTGCCCGTCCGCGGGCAGGTGGACAGCAGCGACCACATCATCGGTATTCAGATGCGGGTACATGGCCTTCACATCGGTCGGCGAAACCTCGTGCACGTCGACACCGAAGGCGCGGGCGAGCGAGGCTTGGCGAAGAATCTCTTCACGCCGCGCCTCGGTAAGCGCCACGGTCAGCGAGCCATTCTGCTTCATGCCGGTCGCGACGCCCGTCTCGTCCTCCAGCTTGACGTAGAGATCGGCCGAGTACTTTGCCAGTCGCGTCATGTTCTGATTGGGGCGCAGCTGCCCGATCAGCCCGGCAGCGTGCCATGTGGTGCCGCAGGTGAGCTGCTTGCGCTCCAGCAGGACAACGTCCTTCCAGCCAAGCTTGGCCAGATGATAGGCCACAGAGCACCCTGATACCCCGCCACCGATGATGACAGCGCGAGCGTGGGTTGGCAGATCAGCCATGGGATCGTCCTCCGATACAGGTCATGATATCAGCCAGAGGCGCCAAGCGCAGCCATCTGACGATCCGAAGGATCGGCAGGCGAGGGCGTAGCCCGAGCGGTCCCGCAAGGGACATGGCCTCCCGCTGTTCGAAGGCCATCCTTCACACCGACGGAACAAGGCTGTGGCCCTCGGCTTCAAAGCGCCTTGCGACCTCGGCGATATGCGACGGATCTGTCTGGCAGCAGCCGCCTACAATGCTGGCACCTGCATCGATCCAGCCCATCGCCCGGTCCGCATAGATCTTGGGCGTCAGGTCCGCACGGTTGCCGATCTCTTCGGTGGTGGTCCCCGGCGCGTAGGCCGCGGTAATCGGCTCGAACGCATTGGGATAGGTCCCGCAGGGCTTTCCTGTCGAGGCAAACTCCGGCAGTCCGGCAAGAACGATCTCCGGCAGGCAGCAGTTGAAGAGGTGCGCTGCGATCGGCAAGCCCTCCAACGCTGTCAGCGCTTCGGCTACGGTCTCCCCTGACCGCAAGCGGACCTTCCCATCCGGGCCAAGTTCGTCGGACAATGTCCACGACACCCAGACAGGCTTGGCCGAGCCTGTAGCGGCTGTGGCCGCGGCGCGTGCCTCTTCGGAAGTTGACATGGTCTCGCAAATGAACAGGTCCACATGCGGCGCATTCAGGGTGACGATCTCGGAATAGTCGGCCACGTTCTTCTCGAACGCTTCGACCAGATCCGGCAGATAGGACCAGGCGAGCGGCGGCAGGGAGCCGGCAACCAGAGCCTCGGGCCGCACGGCCTTGCGCGCGGCATGGGCCAATTCGATTGCCGAACCCTGTGTAGCCTCGAAATCCGCCCGGTCCGGGTTGCCATCAGCATCCGTGCAGGTTCGCGGCGTCGTGAGATAGGTATTCAGCGTGATCACGCGAGCACCCGCACGAAGATATTCCTCGTGCAGCGCCTGGACCAGATGCGGTTCCTTGCGCATGACCCAGTCGCCCCAATCGGCGTGCGGCGGCTGGGAGGAACGGTTGACCAGCTCCTGCCCCATTCCGCCATCCAG
>JBGCFK010000539.1:0-5738 GCA_045106875.1 Paracoccaceae bacterium
TCGTTCTGAATGGTCCCGGAGAGCTGGGCGCGTGGCACGCCCTGTTCCTCGCCCGCTACGATGAAGCTGGCAAGTACAGGGATCACGGCACCGTTCATGGTCATCGAGACCGAGATCTGATCGAGCGGAATACCGTCGAACAGGATCTTCATATCCTCGACCGAGTCGATTGCGACGCCCGCTTTGCCAACATCGCCGACGACGCGCGGATGGTCACTGTCATAGCCACGGTGGGTGGCCAGATCGAAGGCGACAGACACACCCTGCTGCCCGCCAGCCAGAGCCTTGCGATAAAAGGCGTTCGACTCCTCGGCGGTGGAGAACCCGGCATATTGCCGGATCGTCCAGGGGCGGCCTGTATACATGGTTGCCCGTGGTCCGCGCACAAAGGGCGCAGCGCCCGGGATCGTACCCAGATGCCCCACATCTGCGACATCAGACTCGGTGTAAAGCGGCTTTATGGCGATGCCCTCGGGGCTTTGCCAGACCAGGTCGTCCGCCGTTCGGCCCTTGCTTTCCTTCTCGGCAAGCACCTTCCATCCGTTCAAATCCGACTTAGCCATTTCATTCTCCATATCCAATCTTCATCCTGTGCTGCCCGTCGGGCAAATCGATCCCCCAAGCTGGGCGCGCAATCTGGTATTTGCTGTTGACTGAGGTCGCATTCGCAAACGTCGTGCCCGCAACGCGGCGTGTACCCGCACTCGCATGCACATGCCCAAAACAGTGCAGCATCGGTCTGATCTGTGCCAGTCTTGCCGCAAGGTGTTCGCAGCCAAGAGCGATGCCTGCGCTTGAGACATCAAGCACACCCGCCGGCGGCGTATGCGTGATCAGGACATTGACATCCTCGGGTATCCCCGCCCACGCAGCCGCCAACATCGCATCGTCGGCAAAGAAGGCGTGGCCTGAAAGAACCGGCACCCAGGGCGCGCCCCAGAACTTGAGCCCGCGGAACGTCACCGCCTCGTCTTGCAGGTAGATGGCGTTGCGGAACGGGCTGCGTCCTGTCGCCACACGGCGCTGCAATTCGATATCGTGGTTCCCTCCCGTGCAGAGGATCAGGCTGAACCGCTGGCGCGCGAACCAATCGTCGATTGCGTCAAGGATCCCTGCATTGGGAGTGAAAAGGTTCTCGTGATCTCCGCAATGGATCAGCACGTCACCTTCTAGGATGCCGAGATCCTCGTGCGCGCCGTGGGTGTCGCTGACCACAACGACCCTCATGCGCCTGCGCCTTGACGCATATAGACAATGGTCCACCATGAGGGCTTGATCAAGAATATCAGATGGATCCTCACATGCGCAAAACCGCTTCTCTCGCCGCTGCTCTGATGATCGCGGCAGCCGCCCTGCCTGCTGGGGCCGACAACGATCCGATGGAGCAGTTTCTGTGGTCCGACAGGCCCATCATCATCTTCGCCCCCTCGAAGTTCGACCAGCGCATGCTGGACCAGATCGGGCGTTTTTCGATGCACCGGAAAGAGTACCGCGACCGCGACATCAAGGTCATCCAGATCGGGGGCGTGAACATGCGCTCTGATGGGCGTCCGGTGCCGCATGCGCCCGAGATGCGTGAACGATACGACGTGGCCGAGGATGAATTTACAATCATTCTGGTCGGAAAGGACGGGGGGGAGAAACTGCGTTTGCATGAGGTCACTGACCCCCGCGTCTTCTACGACCTGATCGACAGCATGCCCATGCGCCAACAGGAAATGCGACGCGAGGTTGATGGGTGACTGGCGCAAATAACGGTTCTTCCTGTAGATAACTCCATGATGGCCCCGCGAGAGGGTCTGAACAACACAAGGGACTGGTCTATGTTTAAACGTATAGCCGCAATTGTCTTGCTTGGGACAGGCGCGCAGGCCGATGAAGGGTCGATCTTCGGGCTCTACGACCACTTCGCAATTGCCCAGGTCGTAGGAGAGGCGTGCACGGGTCCAAGCCTGGAACAGGCAACTGCGTTCATGGACAAGTTCAAGGCGCTCGGGGAGCTTGCCGAAGCCGAGGCGATAACCGAGAACCCTGACCTCACCGAGCACAGCTTCCAGCAATTCTCGGCGCGGCGACGGCACAGTTTGCAGGCAGGCGCACAGCAGTTCCTTGCGACCGAAGGCTGCGATCATGCCGAAGCCAAGGCACTGGCGGCAAAATATGCCGAGTTCCGTGAGATGGAGTTGCCTGAATAACGCTGGGCGCGTGCGCGCAATCTTTGACACCAACCTCTTTGTCGGAGCGGGGTTCAACCCGCGCTCTGCATCTGCGCGTTTGATCAAGGCCGCGCGAGAAGGCCGTTTAGAGATGGTCTGGAACAAGGCCACGCAAGACGAAACCCGGCGTGTCCTTACAAAGATACCGCGCATATCCTGGGAGGCGGTAGAGGGAATTTTTCTGCCAGCCCACGAAGCACTTGTTGTCGAGGACCTCTCCCATGTCGGTTTCGTGACGGACCCCGGGGATCGCAAGTACGCAGCCCTTTCGCTGGCCACAGGCACGCCTGTTGTGACCTCGGATGACGACCTTCTTTGCCATGCCGACCGGCTGAACGTGGTAAAACCACGCGTGTTCTGCGAGCAGTTCGATCTGCGCCGCGACTGATACCGGTTGGGCCCTCCGGGCTCAGGAGAGGGCTTTGCCCTCGCGCTCCCAAGGTATTTCCGGCAAGATGAAACCTTGACGGTGTTGCCCGATACTCCGAGGTCAATTACCGACTGACTACGCGAAAGCATTGATTTCAGCCTCCCGCGCAGGCAGCAAGCCGGTTACGGCAACTACGCCATTTAGCATAACCTGAGCCTCAGCAACAGGAGCCTCGTAGCGTTGCGCGAGTGTCCAGTGCCAGTCTGGCCAACCTGCCTCTTCAATCCCGAGACATTGCTTCGAGGCAGCCATGAACTCGATGGCCACGACAGCAAAGATCAATCCGGCACCCGACAGCGCAGCCAGACAGCCTGAGTATGCCACCGCCGATTGGCGCACTACTCAAACTCCAGAATAACGTCGTCCACCGCGAGACTGTCGCCCGCTTTGGTGTTGATCTTGCTGATGACGCCTTTCTTCTCGGCACGCAGCACGTTCTCCATCTTCATCGCCTCGACGGTGGCAAGCGCTTGTCCGTCCTGCACTTCGTCGCCAACCTCAACCGCAACCGAGACGATCAACCCTGGCATCGGGCAAAGCAGCATCTTCGAGGTGTCGGGCGGCAGTTTTTCCGGCATCAGGGCGGCGAGTTCGGCGGCCCGTGGCGAACGGACCTTCACGTCCAGATCAGCCCCGCGATAGCGGATCCGGAAGCCATCCGTAATTGGGTCGACCTTAACTGACATCCGCACACCATCGATCATCGCAGTGGTGAGCGTATCGCCGGGCGTCCAGTCGCCCTCGACCACCATCGTCTGGCCATCCGCGAACCCGACCTCCACCGCACCCTGTCCTGTGATCAGGATCTGAGGTTTGCGGGGATCGGCACCTTTGGAGGTCAGACCAAGCTCTGCCCCCTCCTCTGTCCTGACATGGCCGGTTACGGAGCGCTTGGTGGACAGGGGAAAGCTCTTGCCTGCCACCGAGACCACCCAGTCCGTTCCGGCCGGGTGATCACGCCGCGCGACCGTGCCCGTGATGCGCCCGTCGCGGCGTGCCGAGACCAGGCGCATGGCTGCAGCGCCTGCTGCAATCCGCTTCAGCGCCTCACCGGGCAATGTGGCACCTTCGAAGCCGTCAGGGTACTCTTCGGCAATGAACGCCGTGGTGATGTTGCCAGACACGAAGCGCTCATGGTCATAGACCGCCGACAGAAATGGCAGGTTGTGGCCGATGCCTTCGACCTCGAATTCGTCCAGCGCCGTGCGCATGCCCTCGATCGACGCTGCACGGTCAGGTCCCCAGGTGCAGAGCTTGGCGATCATGGGATCGTAGAACATCGAGATCTCGCCGCCCTCGAAAACGCCGGTATCGTTACGCACAACAGGCTCGGAGGGCACCACACCAGGCGCATAGCGTTCAGTCTCGGCAGGCGGGCGATAGCGCGTCAACCGCCCGATTGAAGGCAGGAAGTTCCGGTAGGGGTCCTCGGCATAAAGGCGACTCTCCATCGCCCAGCCGTTCAGCTTCACATCGTCCTGGCCGATTGACAGCTTCTCGCCCGCCGCCACGCGGATCATGTGCTCGACCAGATCCTGCCCGGTGATTAGTTCCGTGACGGGGTGTTCCACCTGCAGGCGCGTGTTCATCTCGAGGAAATAGAAGTTCCGATCTCCATCCACGATGAACTCGACCGTGCCTGCCGAGGAATAGTCCACGGCCTTGGCCAGCGCCACGGACTGTTCGCCCATCGCTTTGCGGGTCGCTTCATCAAGGAACGGACTTGGCGCCTCCTCGATGACCTTCTGGTTTCGACGCTGAATGGAACATTCACGTTCTCCCAGATAGATGCAGTTGCCGTGCTTGTCACCCAGCACCTGAATCTCGATATGGCGCGGCTGGGTGACGAACTTCTCGATAAAGATCCGGTCATCACCAAAACTTGCTGCCGCCTCGTTCTTCGAGGACTGGAAGCCCTCGCGGGTCTCGTCGTCGTTCCACGAAATCCGCATGCCCTTGCCGCCGCCACCAGCGGATGCCTTGATCATGACCGGATAGCCGACTTCACCCGCAATCTTCACTGCTTCGTCAGCATCCGCGATCAGTCCCATGTAACCGGGAACAGTGGACACACCCGCCTCGGCAGCCAGTTTCTTTGAGGTGATCTTGTCGCCCATCGCCTCGATCGCGCCGACCGGCGGGCCGATGAAGGCAACACCGGCAGCGTCGAGCGCCTGTGCAAACTCGGCCCGCTCGGAGAGAAAGCCATAGCCCGGATGCACTGCTTGCGCCCCCGAGGTCCGCACCGCCTCCATGATCTTGTCGATCACGATGTAGGACTGGTTGGCAGGCGGCGGGCCAATATGAATGGCTTCGTCCGCCATATTCACATGCAGCGCGTTGCGATCCGCATCCGAGTAGACCGCTACGGTCTGGATACCCATCTTGCGGGCAGTCTTGATGACGCGGCAGGCGATCTCGCCCCGGTTCGCAATCAGGATCTTGTTGAACATATCTCTGCCTTCCCCACGATTAGTTCAGCGCCGCGCAATTTCCTGCGCGGTATGTATTGGTAACCTCAGATGCCACGCCCCGTTGGGATAACTCACCTTTGTTGGGTGGCCATGAAAACTGAATCACAATCAGTGAATGATCTTTGTTCTTCGCAGCGATAGCGGCCTCGAGGATGTCCTCGCGGAACGCCCGGCAGGCGGCTCCGGTTTCGGCTGCCAAATGGACGTCGTCGCCAAGAGGCATTTCGTCTGCCATCTGGAAGCCGGCAAAAGCACCGGTCTCGCCGCGGTCATGGGAATAAAGGGGCCCAACCAGAAGCATCTCCGCTGCAATATCATTACCATGGCGAAACCCGCTGTCAGCCTCGCCAGCGCCGGCCAGCATGAGTGCTGTCATCACAGCTATGCCAATCGGGCGGATCATGCCGCTACCCCACGCAGCCGTGCATGCGCGTCCCAGCGTCGTCTGTTTTGTGGATTGTCGAGGATGTCTGCAATACGGCCCACCAGCACGGACGCGGCTTGCCCGCTGGCCATGGTTCCGCCACCAGTGATATGGACTTGGGTGTCGGTCAAGGCGACCAGCACCCGGGGAGTAAATCCACGCGTACTCTGGAGGCCGCGCCAGATGTCCTGACG
>JBGCFK010000054.1:0-7255 GCA_045106875.1 Paracoccaceae bacterium
GATATATTCATCCGACATCGAAACCTCCTGTCATCGGATTGAGAAGGTCCCAATCGTCAGAGAGGTTCGTCAGTTCGCAAAATCCGCTCCGCTCAATTCAACGCGCAACACCAGCCAAAAGCGCAAATACCGCGAGAGCGGTTTCGTCCTTGTCCCGATAACCGCCATCCGCTTCGCCAGCCTCCCTGCCTGACAAAAGGTAGGCCGCAACGTCCCAGACGCTGCGGACCCTCAAGGCTCTATTTCAGGATCGACCGGCCCGCATAAATTGCCTCTTCCGCCAGTTGCTCTTCGATGCGGATCAGCTGGTTGTACTTGGCCAGCCGGTCGGACCGCGCCAGCGACCCCGTCTTGATCTGCCCGCAATTGGTTGCGACGGCCAGATCCGCGATAGTCGCGTCCTCGGTCTCGCCGGAACGATGTGACATGACAGCGGTAAACGACGCGTGGTGCGCCATATTCACGGCGTCCAGCGTCTCGGAGAGCGTGCCGATCTGGTTTACCTTCACGAGGATCGAGTTGGCTGCGGCCTTTTCAATCCCGTCCTTCAGCCGCAGCGGATTGGTCACGAACAGGTCATCGCCTACCAGCTGGCAATTGGAGCCGATTTTGGCAGTCAGGTCGCACCAGCCATCCCAATCGTCCTCGGCCATGCCGTCCTCGATCGAGATGATCGGATAGTCGCCTACCAGCGCCGCCAGATAATCCGCGTTCTCGGCAGAGGACAGCACCTTGCCCTCTCCCTTCATATGGTAGTTGCCATCCTGGAAATACTCGGTGGAGGCGGCGTCCAGCGCCAGCATCACATCATCGCCGGGCGTGTATCCAGCTTTCTCGACGGCTTTCATGATGAAATCCAGCGCGTCGCGGGTCGAGGCGATGTTGGGCGCGAACCCGCCTTCATCGCCGACATTGGTGTTGTGGCCGGCCGCTTTCAACTCACCCTTCAGCGTGTGGAAAATCTCGGAGCCGACGCGTACGGCATCGCGCAGGCTTTCGGCACCCACGGGCATCACCATGAACTCCTGAATGTCGATCGGGTTGTCCGCGTGCTCGCCGCCATTGATGATGTTCATCATCGGCACAGGCAGGGTACGTGCCGCGACCCCGCCCACATAGCGGTAGAGAGGCAGTGCCGACGCGTCCGCAGCCGCCTTTGCTACCGCAAGGCTGACGCCGAGGATCGCATTGGCGCCGATACGGCCCTTGTTCGGTGTTCCGTCAAGGTCAATCAGGGTCTGGTCAATGGCACGCTGCTGGGTGCAGTCTACCCCCATCAGGGCCTCGGCGATTTCTCCGTTTACGGCGTCCACTGCTTTCTGGACACCCTTTCCCTTGTAGCGCTTGCCACCATCGCGCAACTCGACCGCTTCATGCGCGCCTGTGGATGCCCCGGACGGTACGGCTGCCCGGCCCATCTCGCCATCTTCGAGGAAAACGTCGACCTCGACTGTTGGGTTGCCACGGCTGTCCAGAATCTCACGGCCGATTATGTCGATGATGGCGGTCATGAAGCTTCTCCGATTCTTCAGAAATATCGTGCCGCCGTCCTAGTGTAGTTCGACAGTGGCGTAAACGGAGTTACTGAAAGCACTAATAAAAATTTAAATATAATTTTTAAATTGACATTTAATATTAGAAATGATGTCTTGTTCAGGGGTTGGTCTAGGGGATCAGAGTGAGGTTTCGTGGGTATCGTATTATGTCTTTTCCGTTGGGTGTTGGTTCCGCTCTGTCTGGTAGCAGCCGCCTTCCTGACATCATACGGACCTGATGCGCGTGCTGCAGATCAGCTGTTGTCTCAGCCAGGACGTGACGTTCTGATTCAGACGTCGAAAGCAGACGCTTATGCCCATTTCCAAATCCACCGGAATGGATTGGAATTGCACATACTAATCCATGAACGTGATGGGGACGGAGAGCTGATACGAACCCGTGTCATACTGGCGGACGGGCAAAGCTATCAGATCATGATCGATGCTGACGATGACACACTGCAAGGACAAGTTTCGTCTGGATTCGCTTTTGTCCGCAGGGGCAAAGAAATCGTGGCCCGGCCTATTGGCGAGGATCTTGGCTCGCTGCAGACCTTCATGAAATCGCCTTGAACAGCCTTCCAACTACGGCCCAGGATTCAGTCAGCGCGTTCTCGTACCTTCGCCGCGTCCCAAAGAGCGTCCATCTCTGACAGCGTCGCATCTTCTGGACGGCGACCTTCAGCCTCAAGTGCGCTCTCGATCGCTCGAAAGCGGCGGTCAAACTTGGCGTTGGCCCGGCGCATCGCCGTTTCCGGGTCGACCTTCAGGTGCCTCGCAAGATTTGCCATGACAAACATGAGATCGCCGTACTCTTCTTCCGTCTTGTCCTGATCGGTGCCGATTTCGGCGACCAGTTCCGCGGTTTCTTCGGCAACCTTGGCAAGCACGTCCCCGGGATCTGTCCAGTCAAAGCCAACCTTGGCTGCGCGCTTGGTCAGCGCCACGGCGCGGGTCAGGCCGGATAAAGTGACCGGCACGCCGTCCAGTACAGAATCGCGGACCTCGCCTTTCTCGGCTCGTTCCACGGCCTTCAGGGCCTCCCAGTCGACGTCGTCCGGATTGGCCTTCGGACCACCTGCTTCAAATCCGAACACATGGGGATGGCGACGCACCATCTTGTCCGAGATCGCCTGCACGACGCCCTGAAAGTCGAACGCGCCGTCTTCATCAGCGATTTGCGCATGGTAGACGACCTGCAGAAGCAGATCGCCAAGCTCCTCACGCAGATCGGACAATGAGCCCCGCTCGATGGCGTCCGCAACCTCGCAGGCTTCCTCGATGGTGTAGGGCGCGATCGTCGCATAGGTCTGTTTGCGATCCCACGGACACCCATCGGACGCACGCAGGCGGCGCATGATCTCCAGAATGCGTTCGATGCCGCCACTGCCATCCCGCACGAGTCGATCCGAGTGGGTGCGATCCGTCATGCTCAGGCCTCCATCTTGCGTGCCCGCGCCTGTTCGGCCCGCAGATTCAATGTGTTGGCAGCCAGAATAAGCACTGCGCCTAAAATCACGGCGATGGTCACCAATTCGCCGTAGAAGATCCAGCCGACCATGGCGATCAACGGAAGCCGCGCGAAGTCCATCGGAGCGACCACAGATGCAGGCGCCAGCGTCAAAGCCGTTGTCAGACAGATATGCGCTGTCAATCCACAAAGGCCAACCAGCCCGACCCACAGGATGTCACGCCCCTCGGGCAACGTCATGGTCCCATCCCAGAACACGAACACTGCACCGTAAATCGCCTGTGAGAACGCGAGCCAGAACAGGATGGTCCACGTGGTCTCTGTGCGGGACAACGCCTTGGTCATCATGATCGATCCGGCGAAACCCAGTGTGGACAGGGCAGCAGTCAGGTGCCCGACATTCAGCTCTGCGACGCCTGGCTGCGCAATTGCGAGAATACCCATGAAACCCAGAAACGCTGCGAAAATGCGCCAACGGGTCAGAGCTTCGCCCAGTAACAGCGGTGCCAGCAGGGCAATCCAGATCGGCGTGGTGAACTCTATCGCGAACAGCTGGGCAAGCGGAATGAACGCCACAGCATAGAACCAAAGGTTTTGGGCCGAGAAGTGGAAGACGTTGCGGACAAGATGAAGGGACAGGCGTTCCGTACGGACCTCGGCCATGCGGCGGAAGACGATGCCGAAGCCGACGACCAGCGCAAGCCCGATCATCGAGCGGCAGAACATCAACTCGAACGTGTCGAGCGTGCCCACGACCTCGCGCCCGCCCACAGCCATCAGCGAGAACGAAAGCAGAGCACCGGACATCCACAGGCCGGCGCGCAAAGGCGCGGTTTCAGCAGGCATGGAGCGGAGTTACCTCCGCCTCGTCCCTGCTGCAAGAGGTCTGGTGTCAGAGGCGCTCTTGCATATGTGATGATGCGCTCTGGGCGATCACGCCAGGCGCGAGCAACTGCGTCACTGACTGGACCAATCTGACGTCACTGACAGGATGAACCAGTGCATTAGTGGGTTTCCACAACCCCATCTGCTCAAGCTTGGTATGGCTGAAATCGTGATAGGGCGTCAGCGCGAGCGTCCGCACCTTGGCCCAGGCTGCGACGATCTGGCCGCACAGCAGACCCAGCCCGCCATCAGGCGAGGTGACATCAACAATCGCCAGATCCACCGCCGGACCGGAAAGACGATCCCGCGCGGCGTACAACGTGCCGCAAAGTTCGACGTCATGGCCAATCGCGCTGAGCGTGAGGGCGTAGCTGTCCATCCGCACCTGCGTGTCGCCGATCAATAGAATCTCTGCCATCAACGCCTCATTAGAATTTCCGACGCTTTTCTGCCGAATAGATCCTAATGGGTGTTTAAACGTCGAATTTGTGCCGAAATGGTGCGTTTAGGGATCAGATCACCTCGTCCGAGCGATCGTCAGTCTCGCCGTAGCGCTTCAAAGTGGCAGGCCGTGTACCCTCGTAGAGAGCCTCGAGATTGGGTGCGATCTTGGCGTTTTCCCGCTCGAACAGGCAGTTACCGTCCAGATCCGAGGCGACGATGAACGGCCCCATGTTGTTGCACTTCAACACCCACATGGCCTGCGCGAGACCCAGTTCCTCGTTCCAGTGCACAGCCTCGACATTCTCGACGCCGCGGCCCAGCAGAGCGCCTGTCCCGTACCCAACTGTAGTCAGGTAGATCGCGCCGTTCGGGACGAAATGCTCCTTGTACGTCTTGGAGGACATGCCCCCCTTGCCGACAATCAGTTTGGCGCCGGACTTGGAGAACCACTCACCCAGCCACTTCTCGAAGCGGAAGGAGGCCGTCGCCGTCACCGCGCCCATGGTGAACGAGCCGTCCTTGTTGATGGTCGCCGCTGGAGAGCAATGGAAGTTCGCCGCGCTATCCCTCGGCAACTCGATCGGAATGTTCGCCTTCTCTTCGAGCGCCCGCATGTAGACGCCTTCCCGCGCAGTGTACATCAGGCCATTGAGGTAGACGATATCGCCAAGGCGCAGCTCGGCCAGAGCCTCCGGCGTCGGCGTGGTGGAAAGCTGGGTCTTGCGGGGCTTCATCGCGCTTCACCTTCGCGCATCTTGCGCCACACGTCGCATGCCGTGCCCAGCGTCTCACCAGAATGTGTTTTCATCCACCCCATGAACGGTCGACTGAACGCGAAATTGTCTCCAAGCCTGCTCCTGAAATACCGCCGCACATTCTGAGTGCTCCGGTAACCCGCATCAATGACGGTCTCGTCATCCAGCGGTGCGGAATGCCAATCAAAATTCGTCATCATTCAGCCGCCACCTGCATCTCGTCCCAGCCCACAGTTTCGCGGCGCTGATAGGGGGTGAACCAGTCGGGGTCGGTGCGGTGCTCGACGCGGCCATCGGCCCAGATGCGGGCGACCGCGCGGCGGGAGCTGAGGCAGAAGGCGTGCACGCTCATGGGCAGGCCGCCGGTGTGGCAGTAGCCGACCTCGATATGGCAGTCGATCACCATGGATTTGCCGACAAAGCCCATCGCACCCATGCCGATGGAGTTTCCAAGCTCCTTGAACTCGGCCTCCAGTTCGGCGATGCGCGGGTCCGGGTTCATGTCGCCCACGACGCGCAGGGTCGAGGCGCGTTTGCCCAGCGTCATGCAGATGTCTTTCGAGCCACCCAGCCCGATGCCGATGATCGCTGGCTGACAGGCGAGGCCGCGTTTGCCGAACGCCACAAGGCTGTCGAGATAGAACCGCTTGATCCCCTCGATCCCGTCCGAGGGAAACAGCATCCGGTAGTCCGTGCCGAAAAGCCCGCCTTTGTGGACCGTGATCAGGTCGATCCACTCACCTTCAGGACTGGGCTCGAAGCCATATTCTATTTCAGGCGCGCCGATTCCAACGTTGTTGTCGTGATCTGTCCGCCACAAAGGGTGTACCCTGTTGGGACGCAGCGGCACGCCATTGGTGGCGTTGGCTGTCGCACGGCGCAATGCGGTCTCCAGAGCAACCGGCCCCCCCTCGACCTGTACCGTGTTGGACATCTTCACGAACCAACGTGGTACGCCGGTATCCCCGCACATGGCGCGGCGGTCTTCCTTGGCAGCCTCGTAGTTCTCCAGCATGGCCTGCAAGACGAAGGACGACAGGTCACCGTCCTCGACATGCGCGGCCTGCTTAAGACCGCCCAGATAGTCCTGAGGAATCTCGATGGCGGCCTTGTCCATGAGGGTCTCGGCTGTGGACTGGATAAGCTCGATCGGGATCATGTTAACCTCTACGACGCTAGGATCAGGGCGTATGGCAAGCGTATGGCATGGGTATGGCATCTGTACAGCATGCGTATGGCAAGCGTCGGTACTCGAAGTCGGTCTTCAAAGGTTAACCGGAGCGGGCCAAGGGCATGGTCGCGCAGCGGAAAGAACCCAGCAGCGCGTTCGGTTCGGACCAATCCACGGGCACGACCCGCAGCTCCTCGGCCTCGATCGCGGCGATGATGCGGGGGAAGCCCGCGTGGACCACGACTGTCTCGGGATTGATGACAAAGACATTGGTCCCCATGGCCTGCGCCTCGCTGTCCGAGACCTCGATGAGGCGGAGTCGCTTGTCCAGCATGAAAAGATCATCCGGCGAAAACGCCGACGTGCAAATCAGCGCGCGGCGCCCGGGCAGGATCGTCATGCGGGTGTCGAGGTGCATGACCGTGGGACCAAGATCGATGGGCATGACCTCCACATCCAGATGTGTCGCGAGCTCGTTCGCCGCGGCCCGGTCGGTTCGGGTGCCAAGCCCCACGAACACGACATCGCCATCGGGCATGACATCTCCGCCTTCGATGCGGCCTGCGGTGATCTCGACGCTCGGCACATCAGGCAACAGGCCGAGCACATTGTCGATCTCGCCGATGCGTTCGGGCAACTGCCGGTCACGCGCATAGTAAAGCGTGTCGCCAATCACGAAGCCAGTGTCACGCGTGTAGAGCGCCCAGTGGTGCGCGTCCGAGTCCGGCACGAAATGCAGGCGGGCCCCATGCCGTTCAGCCACCTCGTAAAAGGCGTCCTGCTGGACAAGCAGCTTTTCCCGGTCCCAGGGCCGCGTCTCGAAAATGTCGAATTCCGGGTGGCTGTTCTGGTACCCTTCGCACGCAGGTACGGCTGTCCCCCGGCAGACACAAAGATCCGTCAACGCAGAGGTCTCGTCGGAGATGTTCAACTGCATGGGGTCTACCAGTCGATCACTGGCTCGACGATTTCGCCGGGATAGTCGGGCTGGTTC
>JBGCFK010000540.1:0-10146 GCA_045106875.1 Paracoccaceae bacterium
GCCTCTCGATGGGAGCGATGGTCGCCATGGAGGTGATGTCAGCAGCGCCCCAACGCATTGCATCGGCCTGCTTGATGGCAACCGACCCCGGCGCGGCGCGGCAACAAGAGATCGACTGGCGCGCAGGGCTTTGGGCTGAGGGATTTGATATCTATCTCGATACGTTCACAGCCCGGTTCTATGGCCACGACCCCAAGACGGCGGCCCGGTTGCAACCGATGACCCGAGAAAAGATGGGAGAAACGCCAGAGCAGATTGCCCGCGCGCAGGCCCACGCCCTGGATACCCGTCGAGACATGTTGCCTTTGCTTGCCAACTGCCAAGTGCGCACCAGGATTCTGGTTGGAGCCCAGGACAAAATCTGTCCGCCAAAACTTCACCAACCGCTGGCCGATATTCTGCCGAACTCTCACATGACAGAGGTTCCCGACTGTGGGCATATTCTGTCGCTTGAACAGCCGGAACTGACAGTCTCTGTTCTGCGCAACCTTGTGTTAACCTAGACCTAGAAGCCTAGGAACTTGTAAGATTTGCCGTCCGCGTTAGGTTTCGCCGGGCGAGTGTAGAGGGTGGAGCGGCATGCCGCGTATCTCGGGATTGGCATTGCTTTTCGTGACTGTGGGGCTCATGGGCTGTTCGCAGGAGGCGCGGCTCCCGGACCTGAAGCAGATCTATCAGAAGGCGTCGTCAGTGGATGACCGTGTGGGCTCGCAACGCCGCCCGCTGGTAGCGATCCCGGGCACACTCGGCTCGCGTCTGGTGGATTCAGCGTCTGGAAAGATAATCTGGGGAGGATCCGGCAGCCGTGGCATCTCGGCTGATCCTGAGGACCCTGAAGAGTACGCACTGATCGCACTCCCCATTGCAAAGGCCGACGAGCCCTTCGCTGATCTGGTGGACACCGTGGTTCCGGGTGGAATTCTGGAGACTGCTGAAGCCGAGATCCTTGGCGTTCCCATCAGTATCAATGTTTACGGCGACGCGCTGGGCGTTCTGTCAGATGGTGGGTTTCGCGTGCAACGCGGGATCAGAAGGTTTCAGGCGGGCGGTGATCCGGACGCGGTGCTGGACGATGTGCCCGAGGCAGCCCGTCTGCCCAACCCTGTGGAACCCGCAGTCGAGGTTACGGACTTCGACACGTTTCAGTTCGACTATGACTGGCGACGAGACCTTATCGACAGCGCCCACAAGTTCGGCCATTTCCTGGAAAAGCGCAGGCGAGACGTCGCGAGGACGCAGAACAAGCCCGAAGGCTCAGTCAAATTCGACCTTCTGGCACATTCCATGGGCACGCTCGTGTCGCGCTATTTCCTGATGTACGGGTTTGCCGACCCGGCACCGGGAGAGCCGCTGCCGCCGATCACATGGGCAGGTGCCGATTACTTCAGTCGCGTGGTCTTCGTTGCACCGCCAAACTCGGGATCCGTAATCGCGCTGGATAATCTGATCAACGGCAAGGAACTGGGGCCGCTGCAACCGGTGTTTCCACCTGCACTGCTGGGCACTCATGTTTCGCCCTATCAACTCATGCCAAGGGTGCGTCACCGCCGCGTGATGCGAGACGGCGCGCCAGTGATTGACCTGTACGATGTCGATTTCTGGGAAGAGATGGGCTGGGGGCTTTTGAACCCGGCGGCCGAAGCTGAGCTGGCGCTGATGATGCCGGATGAGCCCTCACCCGAACGACGTCGCTCTCGAGCGCGGGCCTACACCAAGCGATTGCTGGCCCGATCCGAGACTTTCCACAAGATGATGGACCGCTGGACACCGCCACCCGAGCATCTCGATCTGTTCCTCGTCGTCGGGGGTGGATTCGAAACTCCAGCCACCGCCGAGATCGATCCTGTCGGCACATTCCGCATCACGGGACTGGAGGAAGGAGATGGCGTCGTCCTGCGTGCCAGCGCACTGGCTGATGAACGTCAGGACGGGAATTCCTCGACAGGTTTCCGATCGCCACTGCGATACAAGACAACGCTGTTCTTGCCGGATGAGCATGTGGAACTGACCCGCAACCGGGTTTTTGGTGACAATCTGCTGTTCTGGCTGCTGGAAGCGCCACGCGGCGGCAGCGAACTGGCACGGCCCAATAAAACCGGGTTTCTCGGCAATGTATCGGACGGGCCTACGCAAGCGGCAGATACCGAGGGCGGTTTTCTGCCTGGTAACGATGACCGCTGAACGCGTTCCTGCTTGTGAGCAGATGCAGCATTCCCTATAAGCGACGGGTTCAATGAAGGAGTCATGTGCATGAAGAAGGTCTTTTCCGACGCGACCGAGGCTCTGGAAGGGCTGTTGCACGACAATATGACCATCGCAGCTGGGGGCTTTGGGCTCTGCGGCATCCCGGAGAACCTGATCACCGCGATCAAGGCATCTGGCATCAAAGGCCTGACAGTGGCGTCAAACAATGCTGGTGTGGATGATTTCGGGCTGGGGCTGTTGCTGCAAGACCGACAGGTCGACAAGATGATCAGCTCGTACGTGGGCGAGAACGATCTGTTCATGCAGCAATACCTGTCTGGCGAGCTGAAGATCGAGTTCAATCCGCAAGGCACACTGGCGGAACGCCTCCGTGCAGGCGGCGCCGGAATCCCGGGTTTCTACACGAAAACGGGTGTCGGCACGGAAATCGCCGACGGCAAGGAACACAAGGATTTCGACGGGGTGACCTATATCCTCGAACGCGGGATCGTCGCAGATCTGGCCATTGTAAAGGCGTGGAAGGGGGATGAGCAGGGTAACCTCATCTACCGAAAGACCGCGCGAAACTTTAATCCGATGTGCGCAACTGCGGGCAAAGTGACCGTTGCAGAGGTCGAGGAACTGGTACCCGTCGGTAGTCTCGATCCGGATCTGATCCACACGCCGGGTATCTTCGTGCAGCGCGTGATCGAAGGCGAACACGAGAAACGCATCGAACAGCGCACAGTACGCGCGGCCTGAGAGTAGAACGAATATGCCTTGGGACCGCAATCAGATGGCCGCACGCGCGGCGCAGGAACTGCAGGACGGGTTCTATGTGAATCTGGGCATCGGCATTCCGACACTGGTGTCCAACTATATTCCTGAGGGGGTGGACGTAACCCTGCAATCCGAGAACGGGATGCTGGGTATGGGTCCGTTTCCGACCGAGGACGAGATCGACTCGGATCTGATAAATGCAGGCAAACAGACGATCACGGAACTGGACAGGACGAGCTACTTCTCGTCGGCCGATAGCTTTGCGATGATACGTGGAGGGCATATCAACCTTGCCATCCTCGGGGCCATGGAAGTGGCCGAGAACGGGGATCTGGCGAACTGGATGATCCCGGGCAAGCTGATCAAGGGGATGGGTGGCGCCATGGATCTTGTCGCTGGCGTTGGGCGCGTGCTGGTGATCATGGATCACACCAACAAGAAGGGCGAAACCAAGCTGCTGAAGCAATGCTCGCTGCCGCTGACAGGTGCTGGTGTGGTGGATCGGATCATCACCAATCTTGGCGTGTTTGATGTGACAGATGGAGGTCTGAGAATAGTCGAGGCCGCTGAAGGCGTGACCGAAGCCGAGATCCACGAAAAGACCGAAGCTACCATCGTCAGTTGAGTTTGAGGGTGGGCTTGGACCCACCCTGTTCTCCGTCTCATACGACGCTCGGCGGCACGATATCGAGGTAATGCACGGCGACCCGGATTTCGCCGCCACTGAAATCTCCTCCCTCGGCTGTTATCTCCAGTGGTGTGGTTCCGAAATAAGCTTGTGGCTGACCGGTAACGCCATGTGCGAATGCGTTCAGATCAAGCCCGAACCCGGAGCCATATCTGTCCGGCGATCCAGACACACCGAGTGACCAGGCCGTAGCACCGGTAATAGTAGAGATAACCCGTGCCGTGACGCCCAACACAATCGCCTTGTCCGGGATTGCTGGCGCTGTGATCGCAACGGGACCAGACAGAACCTGATCCAACTCTGCGATCCTCGTCAACGAAACGGCACCATTTGCACCACCACCACTACGGCCGGCGACCCAGGCTCCATCATCATAGACCACATGGCTGCGTTCTGCCTCGATCCAGACAGTACAACCGGACCAGGGAGTCACAAAATCCCAGCCCCCATTGAGGGATAGGGCAAGATCGCCCTCCTGCCCAACCCACTCTCCAGTGGCACCAGTTCCAACGATGTAAGCTTCGCCATCCTGGGCCGCTCCCGGCGGCGTGTTGAGTGAACGGCTTTCTACACGGGCCGAGGCAAGCGCATCTGCACGCACCAGGGCCTCGTTCAAAGTGACATGCTTCTGGGCCTGAGCCGCATTCAGAAGCGGAAGTTTGAAACGCAAGCTGTCAGACATGGATTTCGATCACCTTTTCTGGTCCGTAACCATAGGTCGCCGACAATTGGGCAACCCCGATACTGATTGAGCCCGAGGCACCATCGGTCACCTGTTGGGCGGCAGTGTAGGTAAAAGCTGGTAGGTTCGTCTCGACAATGCGCAGGACGTTGTCGTCTTTGCGGAAGGTCACCCGGTAGGCCTCGATCTCCTCGCCCAATGGGACTTCGACAGCGGCGATATTGTCGCCACCGATACGTGTTCTACGGATCCAACTGACTGCCAGAGTCCCCTCTTCGACAACCGCCCGCAGAAGCGCAGGAGCGAACGGACGCAAACCAACAGCCTCGGCAAGAGCCGTGATCTCGACAAAAGTAGGATGCGAAATGTCAAACTGCGCCGGACCAATTCGCCAGGTACGCGGCAGGCCGATCTCCTCCACCGAGACTGGCAACGACACCAATGCATCGTCCAAAACCACGACCCGCGCACCGGAAGGAATCTCTGCGACGCTGTAGGCTTCTGTACCTCGCTGCCCGCGTAGCAGTTCGCCCAATCGATAGTGGTCTTGCCCGATCAGAACAGCCTCGCGGAACTGCAGGATCTCCCAGACGCCCGATGGCATCATGACAGCCAACCGGTTCGCGCCGTTGAGCACTTCAAGCCGGGAAGCCGCAGCCACACCGCCCGTGGGCAAAAACACATCCCATTCCACTCGCTGCCATCGATTTGGCGCACCAAGCGAGAGAAGTGTATCCGTCACCCCAATCAATGCGGGTTTGCGCACGGTAGCGGCAAGATCAAAGCTCTCACCGCTCACAGATTTGTAAATTGCCACATTTCCGGGCCAGGGTTCGGCAGTCACGGCCAGTCGAGGTTGGTGATCTGTCTCGGAACCATCAGCCAACGGCAGGTCCATGACAATCGCTGTCAGCGGACCCGGTGTCGTCACAGATTGCGGGGGCAAAGCCCGGTCTGGCGCAGCAACAGGCACATAGAGGCTGGGCTCAACGCGAACTGCCTCGGCCTCCCGCGCACCCAGATCGGTAACGCGGTCCAAACGATACAGCTCCGCCTGCCCACCAGTATCGAGGTGCACCACATCTCCGGGTTGGAATGCCAGTGCCGAGGGCGGCAACCGGAACGTTGCAGTCTCTTGCGAGCGCAACTGCTCGGCCAACCAGCGGTCAGCAATCTGCTGCGCACGCGATGCCGGTAATGACAGGTTCAAAGATGTCTCAGACACCCTCAAGAGGTCTCCACCCGGCAATCGGGCTTGCGCTGTGCCAACGAGATATTCGGTCTCGGTCTGGATGTAAGACAGCCGGATAGCGTCCGTTGCTTGGGTCAACGGCGCAGATACCCGTTCGATGGGCGCCCTGTCAGGGCCATCGCCGGGAAGAAGTCGAGCCGGATCAAAGCTTGTTGCCTCGGCAAGCGCTCGCGTCGAGAAAGCAATTCGCCCGTCGCTCTCGAATGCCTCGAAGCCATAGGCCTGCATCAAAGGTTGCAGGGCCTCACGGGCTGAATGCAGGCGCTCTATCGCGTAGCCATCAACGATGCCAAACAGGCGGCTGACGTCGATTGCTTCGGGGCCAAGGCCAGATTGCGCACAGATGTCGGTCACAACTTCGGCCAGTGAGCCTGCGGTCACCCGCCCGGTTACCCAGTGGCCCAGCCGATGCGCTGGACCGTCAGCCCACAAACCTTCGCGGACCGGGAAATCCGGCCAAGGCCGTGCGTCCCAGGTCCAGACGAAAACACCATCGTTTGGAATCATGGGGCCCGAATAAACCAGACTAACCGGGTTTTTAGCCGGATCCGCCCAGTAGCCAAGCTTGGCCTGCAGGAAACGGCGCTGCATCTCGTCGTCGCGGGCGCCGCGCGATCCCGGTGGCAAAGCGCTCTCCGAGCTTTTTGGATCCACAAACAAGTTCGGCTTGTTCGCGCCAAGATCCACCGATGGACATCCAGTTTCTGTCAACCAAACAGGCTTCGACTGTGGCACCCATGCGGTCGGGCTCTCGTCCCGTACGCCACCAATTCGGTTGTGGTGCGGACTGGACCACCAGTTACGGATATCCTTGGGCCGGAACACCCACGGCTCGTTGTGCGCACCATCAGTGATGGGCGTCCGTGCCTGAGCGATCTGCGCCGTTTCGTCAGCGTAGAAGTAGTCGTAGTGCTCGCCGCCCTCAACCTGACTCTGCAGGTACGGCAGCGAATACACGGACCCCGCGCCCTCATCGGCATGGCTCAGCCCATGGCGCCAATCGGACAGCGGCGTGTAATCGTCGATCCCGATCAAATCGATATTGGCGTCGGCCCAAAGCGGGTCCAGATGAAACAGCACGTCGCCCGAGCCGTCCTGCGGCTGATAACCAAAATATTCGGACCAGTCGGCGGCATAAGTGATCTTGGTATTGGGCAACAGCACCCGGACCTCGGCTGCCAGTGCAATCAGTTGATCGACGGCAGGGAACTCCGTTCGGGAAGAGCGAATGGTCGAGATCCCACGCAACTCGGTACCGATGCAAATCGCCTCGACCCCACCTGCCGCCGCACCGAGTGCTGCCATGTGCAACACGAAACGCCGCCACGTCCATTCCTGCGGACCACTATAGGTGACGATACCGTCATCTATTGCGAAATCGCTCGCGGACGCTGTGCCGAAGAACGCGGCAACTTCAGAAGCAGCAGCCAGTGTCTGATCAGTCGTTCCCACCTGATCTGGCGCAAGATCCAGAGTGATCCGCCCGCGCCAGGGAAAGGGCGGCTGCTCGGTACGACCGTAAGGGTCGGGCAAACCATTGGCAGCAGGAATGTCCATCAACAGGAACGGGTAGAGCGTAACTTTCTTGCCGCGCGCAGCCATTGCCTCGATCGAACGGACAATCGAGCCATCATCAGGTGTGCCGCCAAAGTTTGGTCTATTGTCGGCCGTGCGCGAAACAAGGAGAGCAGTCGCGGTCGTCAACCCCGCGGCAGACCATGCCTCGGGCGCGGTGACACGACTGCGTTCCTCGATCCTCGGCTCGACACGGCAGCTGCCGATGCGCAGGTCATCACCGAACCACGAGATGACCAGCGAGACCTGCTCTGTGCCCGGCAATTCCAGATCCATCTGATCGAGTGAGGCCTGAAAATCCGGTACGCCGGCCGTGTTGTTGATGTTGGCATAGCGTCCACCACCCGCGGGGTAGGCAATGCGCGAGGGCTCTGGGTCCAGGGCGAACTCGCCAGTGCCAGGAGACATGCAGACCGCCTTGATCAAATCAGGCAATGGCGTGCCCGCCTCGACACCAGTGACGGTTGCAGAAGCATTGCGGAACACTTCGAAGTTCAGTTGGGGCAAGCGGTTGCCGAACTGGCCGACGGGCAGATCCTCAAACACGACATAGGCAAGGCCACGATAGGACGGGACATTGCCCGTACCCTCGGATGCTTCCATCTTTGGGTCAGGCAGCTGATCCTCTGTACCTCGATAGACGCGAAAATTGATACCGGTCAGATCAAGAAGCTGACCATCGGCCCAGACGCGCCCGACGCGTTCGATGGGTCCCTCGCAAAGACCCAGTGCAAACGAGATCGAGTAAGAAAACTCCCGCACCTGTTGCCCACCAGTGGCTTTGCCGCCACGGGTCGCATTGCGTACATTCTCAAGATAGCGGGTCGACCAGATCAATTGCCCAGCCAGCCGAACGCGTCCAAAACACTGAGGGATCGCGGCCCCCTCGGTCGAGGATTGCAGGCGCAGCGAACGTGCGCGGCCAGTATCTACGGCTGCAGACCCGGATCCCAGGATCGCCTGATCAACAAACGTACCCGCGATCGCACCCGCGGCCTGACCCAGCGTCGCAGCGCCGATTCCAAGGATGGACCCACCAACCGCACCGCCAGCAGCAGCACCGGCAGCAGAAAGAATAACTGTCGCCATGGGGCGCCTCGTTTCTTTGGGCGGCCAAAGCCGCGAATGTCAGAGCGTTCAGATGGGTTCTGGAAAGCGGAACACACCCGCCAGTCGGCGCAACCAGGCCTCGGTCAGACGGGTCTCGCAGACAGCATGGCCAGAATAGGCGTGAATGATGGTACCGCCGCTGAGCCTGCCCTTGGACAGGATTGCAGCATGCTTTGCGGGACCGCGCTTGAGCATCCGGAAGAGCATCATGTCACCGGGCTCGGCGGATGATGCCGGGATGCGGGCCATATTGATCATGGCGGCACGCATAAGGCGCTCGTCACCAGTCGCCTCTGCCCAATCCGGCGTGTAGGCGGGGGATACTTCCGGTTCAGGCCCGATCACCTCGCGCCAAAGCCCGCGCACTAGACCCAGGCAATCTGCCCCAGCCCCACGGACACTGGCCTGATGGTAATAGGGCGTACCAAGCCACGCCTTTGCCTCACGCACCAGCTGTTTGCGAGTTTCAACGGAAGAGGGAACTGCCGTCATGCACGCCTCCTGTCGCCGGGTACGAGGCCGCAGCGTCATCGCCCGGAATATGTGGAAAGCCACGAAAGTTCTCGATATTGCCGAAGCGTGCCGCGCAAGTGGCCGCGGTCTTGTCGCAACCCGTGGTGATCTCGAACTGGTCGCCAGAAGCTATCGGCAGGGCGGGCGCAAGCCACAGATCTATCAATGCGTCCGGGCCCAACAAGAGATGGGCTTTCACGTGACCTTCCAGCCCGGCATTTGCGCCTGACGTCCAGACTAATCTGCCATTGGTGAACCAGCCTGGCTCGAAGGATGACAATCCGGCAGCGCTGATCTGCTGAGGATCTGCGGCCGTTGTCACAATGCCCGAACCAAGGAAAGCAGGATCACCAAGGTTCACACTGCATTTGGCATCTCCCAACCGGCATTCGCAGGTATGGAGAAATGCCCGGCCAACTGGCTGGTTCAACCGATCCGCAAGGCCAGTGACCTCGGCTTGGAACGCAATGTCGCCACGCCGGATCTCGCCAATCGCACCGCGGGACAGCAGGACACGGTCATCAACATTCCGCCAATTTACCAGAAACAGCGTTACCTCCGCCCCCGAATAAAACCCGCGGGCAATATCTTCAGCAGTGATCCGATCAGAGGACAGCGCACCTGTGACCTCGTGCGTATCAGCGGCCAAACCGGTATGCGCCTCGATTGCAGACGGCGCAAAACCACTTTCGGGCTCGAAACTGATCCCATCAAACGCAAGCGTCAGGTCGTGGTCGGTGAACCCAAACTTGACGCCATCAGTGCGCGTTACCAGCCAGCAACGGGCCAATGTGCTTGCGCCGGAGTCCAGCGACTGCTGCAATTCAGGGGAGAGCTGACGCATCAGTCACGCACCTCGATAATGGGAATGGAGGGGATCTCGCCTGCTTCAAATGTAGCCAGGTTAGCCTCGATCACATCAGTGTCGAAGCGCACCGGCACATCAAATTCGAAACCTGCGGTCACATCGGCAACGCCGGGGTCCGAGACCAAAGTCACGACCCCGGTTTCGGTGTTCACGGCGAACTCACCGCCTTCGTTCAGTTCGACACCATCAACCCCCACCCGCACAGTGCCGGCGACAGGCTTGGTGACCGGACGCGTATACGACCCGCCATTGTCGGTGTAGCGACGGACCAGTTGGCGCGTGTTCCCTGTGCCTTCCAGCAGAACATCACCGGGCGTCACGTCCACAGAGGGCACGGAAGATTTGTGATCCAGCCAATCCTTCCACCGGAAGGCAAAAAGGCGACCATGGCGGGCTTCGAAAAAGGTCAGAACGGCAGCAAGATCGTCGAAGGAGCGCACTCCCAGACCAGCATCGTAGCGCCGCCGGGATCGAGCCCAGGGAGAGTTGCGTTC
>JBGCFK010000541.1:0-2987 GCA_045106875.1 Paracoccaceae bacterium
ACAGCAAGCGCCGCCGCATCCACCTCTTTCAGCGCATGCGCGTGATCGGGCCCGTGCAAGATGATCAGGGACTTGCCCAGCGCCGACGCATACCCGGCATCAAACGCCGCGTTCCACTGTTTGTATTTTTCGCCAAAACGCACGACGACGACATCGGCGTCCGCGATGCCCTTGCGCGTCCGGATCGCATTGACCATGGCACCCTTGTGGTCGTGCCAATACTTGTTGTCCTCTGACCCGAGAATAGCCACGCCGCAATCGTCGCTGGCCGCGTGGTCTGTCACCGGGCTGTCAAAGGACACATCCAGACCGTTGGCACCTTCTGTTATCTGCTCGCGCCAATCGGTGTGGATCTCTCCGGACAAATAGACTTTCAGGGTCATGCTGTTCCTCGCTTTTCAGTGTATCAAACGAGGTCACCCCCGCCCGTTTTCGTACTGCGGTCCGCAGCGTGTAGTTTGACTGTCTTACCCGCGCAACGTACCACCCGTTGCCTTGGTGACTTTTTCCACAACCTTAGCGCTGACAGCTTCGATGTCCTTGTCTTTCAGCGTCTCCGTGGACGGTTGCAGCCGCACCGTCAGCGCCAGAGATTTCTTACCCTCTCCCAGAGATCCGCCAATGAATTCGTCAAAAATGCGCACATCTTCGATCAGCGTCTTGTCCGCGCCCATCGCGGCATTGACCAGCGTCAGTGCTTCGACGTCAGCATCCACCACGAAGGCGAAATCCCTTTCCACGGCCTGCAGATCGCTGACGTTCAAGGCAGCGCGTGTTGCCCCGGTCTTACGCGGCAGCGGCACTTCCAGCGGCCAGAGCGTGAAACCCATCGCCGGACCCTTGACGTCCATTTCGGAAAGCACCTTGGGGTGAATTTCGCCAAAGACACCCAGGACTTTCTTGGGGCCAAGGCAGATCATGCCGTGCCGGCCCGGATGCCACCAGGGCGCGGCACCACGCAGGATCTGCACCTTGGCAGGCGCCCCCATGGCCGCCAGAACAGCTTCGGCGTCCGCCTTGACGTCATAGACATCCACGGCCCGCGACGCCCCATGCACGTCCTTGGGGCCGGTACGCCCCACCAACAGACCGCTGACAAGCAAGTGTTGCTCTCCCGGTTCGCCGCCATGAAAGGCCGGACCCACTTCAAACAGACCAAAATCACTGTGTCCGCGCGCCTGATTACGCGCCGCCGCCTGCAAAAGACCGGGCAGAAGCGCCGGGCGCATGTGGCTCATGTCGCTGCTAATCGGATTTTCCAACATCGATGCGTCGTCACCACCGCCAAATAGCTTGGCCGAGGCCGCGTCGATGAAACTGTAGCTCACACATTCATTGTACCCCAGTGCGGCACAGGTCCGCCGGGCGATGGCCTCGCGCCTTTGTACGGGCGACAAAATGGGGCGCGGGACGCCAGAGGTAACACGCGGCAGCGGAATACCTTTGAGCTTTGTAAGCGACGCAACGCGAGCAACTTCTTCCACCAGATCGGCCTCGCCCATCACGTCCGGCCGCCAGCTCGGCACATAGGCCATATTGCCTTCAAGTCGGAACCCCAGAGCAGTCAGGGTCTGGCGCTGCTCGCTTTCGGGAATATCCATGCCGACCAGCGACTGCACCCGCGCCGCGTTCAGCTTGTAGGCGCGGCTGGTATCCGGAATCTTACCGGCAACAATCACCTCGGAAGGCTCGCCGCCCGCATATTCCAGAATCATTTGCGTCGCATGGTCAATGCCGTACGGTGTCCATTCAGGGTCGATGCCACGTTCAAACCGGTAGCGTGCGTCGGAATTGATTTTGAGCGCGCGGCCCGTATAGGCGGTGCGGATCGGATCGAAATACGCAGCCTCGATAAAGACGTTGGTGGTCTCTTCTGTGCAACCGCTCGAAAGCCCGCCCATGACACCGCCGATGCTCTCAACACCTTCATCGTCCGAGATCAGAGTCATGCCTTCTGAAAAGGTGTATTCCTTGTCATCGAGCCCCATCATCGTCTCGCCACCTTCGGCGCGGTGCACACGCAGCGCGTTGCCCGCCACCTTATCCGCGTCGAAAACATGGAGAGGTCGGTTGCGGTCGTAAGTGAAGAAGTTCGTCACATCCACAAGAAGGGAAATCGGACGCAAGCCTATGGCGCGCAATCGATCCTGCAACCACTGCGGGCTTGGGCCGTTTTGCACCCCACGGATGAGGCGGCCGTAAAACACAGGGCACTGCTCTAGTGTATCAGCCTCGATTGTGATGGTGATCGGGCAGGGAAATTCACCTTCGACAGCATCCACATTGCGCGGCTTCAGCGTGCCCAAACCGCGTGCTGCCAGATCACGTGCGATGCCGCGCACCCCCAGCGCATCCGGGCGGTTGGGCGTGATGCCAATCTCGATCACCGGATCGACCTTGGCTGGGTCATTCTCCGCAAGCCAGTCGACAAAGCTTTGTCCAACTTCGCCGGACGGCAGTTCGATGATTCCGTCGTGTTCCTCGCTGAGCTCCATTTCGCGCTCTGATGCCATCATGCCGAAGCTCTCGATGCCGCGGATCTTGCCGACACCAATGGTTGTGTCGATGCCCGGCACGTAGACGCCCGGTTTGGCTACAACGACGGTGATCCCTTCACGGGCATTGGGCGCGCCGCAGATGATCTGTTTCACTCCTTCGTCAGTGTCGACCTGGCACACGCGCAGCCGATCGGCGTCGGGGTGTTTCTCAGCTGATTTCACAAAACCGATGGTAAAATCACGCAGCCGCGCGGCACGGTCTTCCACACCTTCGACCTCAAGCCCGAGGTCTGTCAGCGCGTAGAGGATATCATCCAATGAGGCGGTCGTGTTCAGATGGTCTTTCAACCATGAAAGCGTGAATTTCATCACAGCGGTCCTTAGTCAGTTCTTAAAGCGCTTGGCGAGTTCTTCGGTATCTCTAATGGCAGCCAGTTTCAATTCGCGGATTACTCTCAAAGCCGGTTTGGCCGCAAAGAATACCGAGCC
>JBGCFK010000542.1:0-2532 GCA_045106875.1 Paracoccaceae bacterium
CTGACGGCCGCCTACCGGTCTTTCAAGGAGAAAGTATGACCCTGCCCCTTATCGCTATTTTACGCGGGATCACGCCCGGCGAAGCCTCTGCCGTGGCCAATGCCCTGATGGAAGCCGGAATAAACCAGATCGAAGTGCCACTGAATTCTCCCGATCCTCTCGAAAGCATTGCCCGCCTCGTGGAGGAATTCGGAGCCGAAGCTCTTGTCGGTGCGGGTACTGTGCTCACAGTAGAGGAAGTATCGGCAGTTGCGGATGCAGGCGGCAAACTGATCGTATCTCCCAATTGCGACAAAGACGTCATTGCTGCGAGCAAGACGCGGAACATGCAAAGCTGGCCCGGTGTGTTTACACCAACAGAGGCCTTCGCCGCCCTGAAAGCCGGCGCAGATGGGCTGAAGCTCTTCCCTGGGAGCATGGCCGGTCCGGAAGGGCTCTCCGCCATGCGGGCGATTTTGCCCAAAGGTACTAAGGTATTTGCAGTGGGCGGCGCAGGACCGGAAAACTTTGCACTATGGATCAAAGCGAGCGCTGACGGATTTGGGCTTGGCTCCGCGTTGTACAAGCCCGGCATGACCGTTGAAGACGTAAGCACAAGGGCAAAAGACATCGTGGCAGCCTACCAAGAGGCGGTGCGGTGAAGCCGGCGATTTATGACGGCCGCGCCTGCGCTTTGGGCGAAGGCCCCCTGTGGCACCCATTGCGCAAACAGCTTTTCTGGTTTGACATTCTTGAACGCAAACTCATGACACAATCGGCAAATGGTCCGCAGGCATGGGAATTTGATGAGACTGTCTCGGCGGCAGGTTGGGTTGATGAAAGCGTTTTACTAATGGCGTCGGCAATCGGTTTGTGGCGCGTCACTCTGGACACCGGTGAACGTGAACTGATTTGCCCACTGGAGGCGGAAAACGCGACAACTCGTTCCAACGATGGGCGTGCGGATCTTTGGGGCGGGTTCTGGATTGGCACTATGGGGTACAATGCCGAACCCGGTGCGGGCGCGATCTACAGGTTCTTCAAGGGTACACTACGCAAAGTTGTCTCCGACATCACCGTCTCGAACACCATCTGCTTCGCCCCCGACCGATCCTGCGTCTATTATTCGGACACGCGGACGCGTCAGATCATGAAGATGCCGCTGGACGATGAAGGCTGGCCACAAGATGAAGCATCTGTCTTTGTCGACACCTCAGAGGAAATGTTGAATCCTGACGGCGCTGTCGTTGATGCAGCAGGAGCCCTTTGGGTTGCCCATTGGGGCGCAGGACAAGTTGCAAGCTACAACCACAACGGTAAATTCGAAAAAGCCGTGGCACTGCCAGCGCAGCAAGTGACTTGCCCGGCTTTCGGGGGAAACGACTTTAGCAAGATGTTCGTCACCTCAGCCCGAGTGAACCTACCAGAAGAACTTATCGCTACGTCGCCAGCGCAAGGTCAGACATTTGTGATCGAAGGGCTTGCAACAGGGCTGGCCGAACCCAGGGTTCTGCTATGAAACGCACGCTTGGCGTCTGTTACTACCCTGAGCACTGGCCCGAGGACATCTGGGCTGACGACGCAGCGCGGATGGTTGCAGCAGGAATAACCTGGGTGCGTTTAGGTGAATTCGCGTGGAGCCGGATTGAGCCTGCCCCGGGAGAATTTGATTTTGAATGGCTCGATCGGTCCATCGACGTGCTGGCTTCGGCCGGGTTAAAAATTGTTCTCGGAACCCCCACCTGCACGCCGCCTCGCTGGATGTTGGAGAAGTTCCCCGACATGCTGGCGTTGGACGCATCAGGGCATCCGAGAAAATTCGGTTCGCGACGGCATTACTGCTTCAGCCATTCAGGATATCGCGACGCTTCCGCTGAAATCGCCGCAAAGCTGGGACATCGATACGGCCGCGATCCACGCATCAATGGCTGGCAGATCGACAATGAATACGGTTGTCATGACACAATCCTGTCTTACTCGGACGCAGCAAGGGACTCCTTCCAAAACTGGCTTGCAAGACGCTATGGTTCCATTGACGCTTTGAACAAAGCCTGGGGCACCGTCTTCTGGTCCATGGAGTACGACAATTTCGACCAAATCGACCTTCCCAACCTGACTGTCACGCAGCCTCACCCAAGCCACGAGTTAGCATTCAGACGCTTCAGCTCGGATCAGGTCGTGGCCTATCACGAAGCGCAGGTAAAGGCCCTGCGCGCGGCAACAGATGCACCTCTCATTCACAATTACATGGGCCGCGTCCTCGATTTCGACCATTTCGACGTCGGTGCCTCGATCGATATCGCGAGCTGGGATAGCTATCCGATCGGCTTTCTGTCCGATCGGCTGGAGGGCAGTGCAGACCATAAAGCACGCTATCTGCAACAGGGCGATCCGGACATGCAGGCTTTTCACCACGACCTCTACCGCGCGGTTGGCCGTGACCGGCGTTGGTGGGTCGTGGAACAACAGCCCGGCCCTGTGAATTGGGCACCTTACAATCCCGCGCCTCTACCCGGCATGGTCCGACTGTGGACATGGGAGGCATTCGCCCAC
>JBGCFK010000543.1:0-4677 GCA_045106875.1 Paracoccaceae bacterium
CAATGCCTGAACAATCGCATTTGGGTCAAACGGGGTAACACGCTGCGTTTTCAATCGCATTCTTTCGTGCAACAATTTCGCGCCCTGCTCGGCAACTTGCTGTTCCAGTGCCGAAACAACCTCATTTGACGTCTCCGGTAGGATGAAAAGCAAGGTGCGGAACCGTCGCCGCGCCAGACTTGCGGCGGCTGCGTCCCTGACGTAACCCAGCTCGGCAATTGCCTTATTGACCCTTTCGATCGTAACGGAACGGACACCCGGCCGATCGTTCAAAACACGGTCCACCGTTGCAAGCGAAACACCTGCCACGCGGGCAATGTCATTGACCGTCGGCTTTTCGTCGAAGATGAGGCCCGGATCGCCCAAGCTGAATTACTCCTGAATAAATCGCGCCAGACCTTCGAAGACCAGCGCTACAGCTTCGGCTCCGGGATCATTGTTCCCCTTGAGGTTCTCTGCCGGCACATAGGCCGCCCGTCCCGCCTTGGCCTGATGTATCCTCGACGTGCTGTCCGCGCCTTCGCGCGCGCGCATTGCGGCTGCATCAAGACCGTCGCTCAAGGCGGTGAGAGCCGGCGAGAGCGCATCGATCATGGTTCGGTCACCAACTTGTGCGCCGCCGACTTCTCCAATGCGCTTCATCCCTTGAAGCAGTGCGTCCGGCAGTGATGCGCCATTGGCCAATGCCTCTCCGGCTGCGTTAAAGTAGATGGCCAGGATAACGCCCGACGACCCACCCATGGTCTGGCTGAGTGCATTGCCGAGCGCAGGAAAAAGCTGGTGCAGATCGGCGAGCGGAAGTTTGTCCAGTCTTGCTTGCAGTGCGCGTGCTGCCGTCGCCAGCGTACTGCCGGTGTCTCCATCCCCGGATTTCGCATCAAGTTCATTCAACGGCGCCTCCGCCGCGATCAGCAGATCTGTGACGCGCGTCATTATCGAATGTGTACGGTCGTCCTTTGAAGCAACAGGCTCCGCAATCGCCAGGCCGTCTGGCAGGGCCGTAACTGAGGGTTGGGAAATCACCTGCATTGCGGGCCAGGCAGGCATTGGAACAGGATATGCCAGCGCTTCGAGTTCAGCTTCGGTAACAGGCAGTATTGAGACTGAGAAACCGTGCATGTCCAGCGAGGTCATCATTTGCGCCGGGCCGACTATATGAGTCGCAAGACCAGCTCCGGCCAGCCCGTGGCAGAGTACCGACATTTCAAGCGGCGTGGTCGCACCAAGATTGTTCATCAACGCTACGCAAGGTCCATCACCCCGGTGAGAGCGAAGCTTACCCAACACCAGCTCCATCGCATCGGACGCGCCCTTGAAATCAATCTGTTCCACCCCGGGTTCGCCGTGTATGCCAAGCCCCAGTTCAGCTTTTCCGGACGGTATACGATCTTCTTTGGGGGACCCCGGCACAGTACATGTATCGAGGCTTTTGCCCAAGGACGCGACCTTGGATACTACCGTGCGCGCGGCCTCGGCCACCTCGGCGAGACCTGCCCCACCTTCCGCCAGTGCACCGGCAATTTTGTGCACGAACAACGTACCTGCCACGCCACGCGGTTGGGGCAGATCGGGCAGTGCCACATCGTCATCCACAACCAACATCTCGACTTTGAGCCCAAATGCGCGTGCACGTTCCGCCGCGAGACCGAAGTTGAGGCGATCGCCTGTGTAATTCTTCACGATCAACAGGCAACCTGCGTCGCCGGTTACAGCGAGAATGCCTGCGAGAACCGCATCCACCGAAGGCGACGCAAAAACTTCGCCACAGACTGCCGCGGTCAACATGCCGGGTCCTACAAATCCTGCATGGCCAGGTTCATGACCCGAGCCTCCGCCTGATATCAGCGCCACCTTGGAACGGTCCCAGTCAGCACGATGCACAACCTTGATATGCGGGTACCCATCTAATCGTGAAAGTGCACCTCCGGAACAGGACAAAAGCCCGTCTATCGCCTCGCGTACAAGGTCTTCTTTGGCATTTAGAAACTGCGCCATGCGCTGATGCTCCTCCTTTTGGGATCCATGCCTGGCAGCCGGATCCGCACCCCGTATCCTGACAGATGCTCGACGGGTTATCTTCAACACGAACGCGGCCCTACCTGGCCGCTGTCACATCACGCTCTTACGTTTCTAAGACCCAACGATAGATGTGAAACGTAAAGATAACACGCGAGACTTCGGTCATTTCCCCCTAATGAGAGACGCTAGTTGAGGGGTGCGCTTCATGTCAACGAATTTTTGAGGTGCGCACCTCAATTTCTGCGGAAGTCGCGCCTTTTACAGGATTCGTTAGGGCGTTGCGGTCCGTGGCGCATTAGCCAACCGACGACCTCTGCAGGAGCAAACGCCTGCGTAACCGTCAAGCCTCTGGATTTGAACGCCAAGCCTCCTCTAGAGTAACAAGCACGGATGAAGTGTAAGGGAGGACAGAATGCTCGATACGACAGTGACGGACCAGACCCAGGCGTTTTTGGACAGCTTTGGTGCCGCGTTGGAAAATGGTGATATTGATGCGGCCACCGACATGTTTCAGGAGGATTGCTACTGGCGCGACCTTGTGACGTTCACATGGAATATTAAGACGGTCGAGGGCAAGGACCAGGTCGCAGACATGCTGCGCCACCAACTGGCGACAACGAAGCCCACGGGCTGGAAAGTCGCTGAAGGTGAGGTCGCGACCGAAGATGGCGGCGTGACAACCGCATGGATCGAGTTCGAAACCGCAGTTGCAAGAGGCTACGGGCTGATCCGCCTCAAGGACGGCTTGATCTGGACTTTGCTGACGACAATGGTCGAACTGAAAGGCTACGAGGAACCGCGAGGCAGTCAACGGGTGCTGGGCGCAAAGCATGGCGCGGGCAAGAATCGTACAACTTGGAAAGAAGAACGCGAGAAAGAAGAAGCTGAGCTTGGATACTCGACTCAGCCGTACTGCTTGATCATCGGGGGCGGCCAAGGTGGGATCGCTCTCGGAGCGCGTCTACGCCAACTTGGTGTGCCAACAATTATTGTAGAGCGGAACGAGCGCCCGGGCGACAGCTGGCGCAACCGCTACAAGTCACTCTGCCTGCATGACCCGGTCTGGTATGACCACCTGCCCTACATCAAATTCCCCGAGAACTGGCCGGTGTTTGCGCCAAAGGACAAGATCGGCGACTGGCTGGAGATGTACACCAAAGTCATGGAGTTGAACTACTGGACACAGACTACGGCCAAGTCGGCGGTCTATGACGAGTATGCCAAGGAATGGACCGTCGTCGTGGAGCGCGACGGCGAGGAAGTGGTCCTGAAACCGAAGCAATTGATAATGGCGACAGGCATGTCCGGAAAAGCCAATATGCCAAGTTTCCCCGGTATGGAGAAATTCAAAGGTGACCAGCACCATTCCTCCCAGCACCCGGGTCCGGATGCATACAAGGGGAAGAAAGCCGTGGTTGTCGGGTCGAACAACTCGGCCCACGATATCTGTGCGGCACTCTGGGAAAACGACGTTGATGTAACGATGGTCCAGAGGTCGTCCACCCATATCGTTCGCTCTGAAACCCTGATGGAAATCGGCCTTGGCGATCTGTATTCGGAACGTGCGGTCGCAAGCGGAATGACGACCGAAAAAGCAGACCTTATCTTTGCTTCCTTACCCTATGCTATCCTGCATGAATTCCAGATCCCGGCGTATGCGGCGATGAAAGAACAAGACAAGGAATTCTATGATGGCTTGGAGAAAGCAGGATTCTGGCTGGACTGGGGGGATGACGAGTCCGGGCTGTTTATGAAGTACCTCCGTCGAGGATCGGGTTACTACATCGACATCGGGGCAAGCCAGCTGATCATCGATGGCGAGGTGAAACTCAAACGAGGACAAGTTGTGGAAGTGGACGAAACCGGTGTGGTGCTGGATGATGGCACGCATCTGGATGCGGATGTGATCATCTATGCCACCGGCTACAAGTCGATGAACGGCTGGATCGCTGATCTGGCGGGGCAGGACATGGCGGATAAGGTCGGCAAAGTCTGGGGGCTGGGGTCGAATACCACCAAGGATCCCGGACCATGGGAAGGCGAGCAACGGAATATATGGAAACCGACGCAGCAAGAGGCGCTCTGGTTTCATGGCGGCAACCTGCATCAGTCACGCCACTACTCGCAATTCCTGTCCTTGCAGATAAAGGCGCGCATGGAAGGCATCGAGACGCCGGTTTACGCGTTGCAGGAAGTGCATCATACGCAGTAAAATACGGGCGGGCCGGGATTTCCGGCCCACTTTCTCTGCACCTGATGAACTCGACGCCAAACTGCAGCAAGAAACACACGATTTGCTCCAGCATCGCGCAGCAATTGTGTCCGGAACAAAGACCCAAATCTTGGGATCAATAAGTTGCGCGCCCACCCGAAAGATCAAACACACCTCCGGTCGTAAAGCTATTCTCCTTCGAAACAAGCCACGCAATCATCGATGCCGCTTCGCCAACTTCCAGAAAACGATTCCGCGGAATTTTCGACAGCATATAATCGATGTGTTCCTGGCTCATCTGATCGAATATCCGAGTCCGCGCAGCGGCAGGAGTGACGCAGTTCACCGCAATATCGAGACCGGCGAGTTCTTTTCCCAAGGACTTGGTCAACCCAATAACCCCAGCCTTGGATGCCGAATAGGCGGACGCATTCGGGTTTCCCTCT
>JBGCFK010000544.1:0-3763 GCA_045106875.1 Paracoccaceae bacterium
GCGCGCGCCAAGGGCCACGTTGTATTCACGGGTTCCCTGTTCATCTGCATGGCCTTCGATAACCGCCGTGAAGTCCGTATTCTCCAGTAGCCATGCCGCCTGCCCATCCAGCGTCAAGCGCCCCGTGTCACTGATTGTTGACTGATCCACGGCAAAAAGGACCCTGTCGCCCACCGTCTGGTTGAAATAGGCCGTTGATGAAGGATCATTAGCACTCCCTGGCGCAAAAGCGCCACCTGCGCCTGCGCCCGCAGTGCCACCGTCGTCAGAGCCGTCGGCTCCAAAACGCCCAGCATCCGTGCAGGCCGCGGCAGCTAATCCCACCACCATAAGTAGAATGTATTTCGTCAGTTTCATGCTCTCTGCCTCATTCGCTCAAAAGAGTTATTTTTATGCTATGTTTGTATCATATGCCCATGGGCATGGGAACATCTGTTGCCGTCAGCACGGATCACTTTTGCAAGGGAGACCAAGAGGGGTCAGATCCGCCGTCCGGGGTGCGCACCGGTCGCAGATTTCGCCCCGTGATATCCACCGAGTAGAGGGTGGAACGACCTTGTTCCCCTTGAGTTTCGCGGGTGAACATAATGACCCGTCCATTTGGTGCCCATGTCGGCCCTTCATCCAGAAATGACGCGGTCAGCAGCCGTTCTTCCGAGCCATCAAGCCGCATTACCCCAATGTGGAAGCGACCATTGCTCTGCTTGGTGAAAGCCACCAAATCCCCGCGAGGAGACCAGACCGGCGTACCGTAGCGGCCATCGCCAAACGAGATCCGCCGCGCCTCGCCACCGCGCGCCGGCATGACATAGAGGTGTTGCGATCCAGAGCGATCGCTCTCGAACACGATTTGCGACCCGTCCGGCGAGAAGCTGGGCGCTGTTTCGATTGACGGGGCTGAAGTGAGCCGCCCAACCGATCCACCGTTGATATTCATCGCGTAGATGTCCGTGTTGCCGCCTTCGCTGAGCGAATAGACAATCGTCTGACCGTCCGGTGCAAAACGTGGTGCAAAACTCATGGTGCCGGTTTGCGTCTCCAGCGGACGACGTTGCACGGATCCCACGTCAAGTACGTAGATACGTGGAAACCCGGTTTCGTAGCTGGTGTACAGCACACGCGTTCCGTCCGGGGAAAAACGGGGCGCCAGCACGATAGCACTGCTGTCTGTCAGATATTGCACGTTGGCGCCGTCGTAATCCATGATTGCAAGTCGCTTCTGACGTGCATTCTTTGGTCCAGTTTCTGAAACATACACGACTCGGCTGTCGAAATACCCGCCCTCGCCTGTAATCCGGCTGTAAACGGCATCCGCGACCTTGTGGGCCATACGTCGCCAGCCTTCCGGTGTTCCCGTGAACTGCAGCCCGTCCCCCATTTCTGCCCCGGAAAACACGTCATACAGGCGAAACTTCACCGCCAGCTGATTGCCCTGAACCGACACGGCACCGGTAACAAGTGCTTGTGCATTGATGGCTTTCCAGTCGGCATACTGAATGGGAGCCGAAAAACTGGAGATATTGCTGATGAAAGCTGACGGTGCGATCTCTCGAAACAACCCTGTGCTTGTCAGATCCGCCGAGACCACCTGACTGATCTGTTGCGCATAGGCCTGCGCGTTGGTGGTTTCTGCCTCAAATATTGGCAGAGCAAAGGGCAAGGGCTCGATCACACCTTCTGTAATCTCGATCCTGAGAGGACCGTCCTGAGCTACCGAGGGCCCGGTGCCGAGACCCATAAAAACCAGCGCTATGATCAAAATAATCGCCTGAAATCTCATTTGACCCGCATCCTTTCGGGATTGAATGTCATCTCAATGTCCTTCCACTGGCCATACTTCTCAACCGGCAGTTCGAACCCGCGGGATCCGCACCGGATAATTGCCCGACGCGCTGCCTCAAATGCCTGACGTGCCGCAGCTTCGGATCCGCCCGAACTTGAAGCCAAGCGGATCGAACCTGTGATCGGCTTGCCGTCCTGCGTCATGGAGACTTCGACGACAACGGTTGTACCGAGCGCATCCGTTGAGAGCGAGCCTACGTTCCAGCAGTTCGAAACCGCAACCCTCAAAGCTTCTTTTTCGCCGGCAGACAACGGTGGCCCTTGGGGAACAGTCGGCGCCTGTTCAGGCGCGGACAAGGCTTCCTGAAGGGCGGAATTCACGGCATCGTCGGTGCTTTCGTCTTGCGGCGCAGGTGCGGCCGCGGGGACCGGGACCTGAGGTCGCCGCGCCGGCGGGCGAAGCGACCTTTCCATGGTCCGTGCCGGCTTTTCAGCCTCCGTCACGATTTCGGTTGCTGCGGCTTCCGGAGCCGTGGCCTCCGCTGGCTCCTGCGTGCTTTCGCCTTCGGCGTCCGGCGAAACTGCCTCTTGTTCGACAGGATCCGGCGCTGCTTCGGGATCTGGTGGTTGAACGGCCTCCGGCGCCACGCGCTCGGCAGCCTGTGGCACCGGCGTGTCCGCCACATCAGGTACCAACACCGCGATATCCGCTTCCGGTTGGTCCAGTACCGGCGCCTGATCCGAGACATCCGCGCGCGGCAGCGGGAGGATCTCCGATACATCCGGTGGCGTCTCGCTATCCGGCTCTTCGGTGGGCGCAGGCTGGTCCAGCTCTGTCTGCGTGTCCGCTGGGTTGGAAACTTCCGGCACGTCCTGCGAAATTTCCGGGGCTGACGGTTGCGCCACCTCTGTCACCGATTGCGGCGGCACCGTCCCTGCATTCAGAGCCTCAAACTCCGCGCTGGATATCACCGACACATCTGTTGCCTGAAATGGCAGGGGTTCCGCTGCAAATACATCACCAAAGGCCATCCAACCCAACAAGGCCAGATGCGCTGCTCCGGAGATATAGTGACCCGTATGCACAGCGCGCCTACTGATCCGCTACGTTCGGCGCATCCCGACCATCGAATGTCGGCCCGCCGATATCCGTGACCAACCCGATGTTCGAAAACCCGCCCGCGTTCAGCGCACCCATCACCTCCATGACCCGAAGGTAAGGCACGCTGCCATCGGCACGCAAAAACACCTTATCAGACGTACGCTCTGCCGCAATGGCCCGCAGCTTTGGGATCAACTCGGCGCCGGGTGTTTCTGTGGTTTGAATCTGGATCGATCCTTCCGCCGTTATCGTCACCGTGAGCGGTTCTTCCTGATCCGTTGGCAGGGCACCTGCGGCGGTTTTCGGCAGGTCCACAGGCACCCCGACAGTGAGCAAGGGAGCCGCCACCATGAATATGATCAACAGAACCAGCATGACGTCGACAAAGGGGGTCACGTTGATCTCGGACATTGGCTGCGCCCGTACAGTGCGACGGCGGCGTTTGGTACTGCCACCTGGTTTCTGAAGAACACTCGCGCCCATGGTCTAACTATCCAACTGACGGCTTAGAATTGTCGCAAATTCATCCGCGAAGGATTCGTACCCAGCAAGGATCTTGTCGGCGTCCGAACTCAACTTATTGTAGAAGATGACCGCCGGGATAGCGGCGAACAGACCCAATCCCGTCGCCAGCAATGCCTCGGCGATGCCGGGTGCCACCACGGCAAGGTTCGTGTTCTGCTGCTCCGCAATCTCGATGAACGCGTTCAGGATGCCGATCACAGTGCCGAAGAGCCCGATGAAGGGTGTCGATGAACCAATCGTTGCAAGGACAGTCAACCCATCCCGAAGATGCTCGGATTCCTTGTTGATCGCTACATCCATCGACCTGTCGATGCGTTGCGTGGCGCCCGCGATCAACCCGCCGTCGTCATGGTG